>JAQUHN010000224.1 GCA_028683555.1 Geobacteraceae bacterium
GGTTGTTGATCTCGTGGGCAATGCCGGAGGAGAGGGTTCCGAGGGCCGCCATCTTGTTGGTCTGCAGCAGCTTGGTCTGCATCTGTTTGGTCTGTTCCCGAATCTTCAGCCGCTCGGTGATGTCGCGGAACGTGCAGTAGGCGTAGGATACGCCCCGCGCCTTGATCAGTTTTGCCCGGAAGGCAGTAATGATCCGCGCTTCGCCCCTGCTGAAGGTAACCAACTGGTCGATCTTCACATTGCCTGTTTCGGTGATCCCGGCCAACGCCTCCTTGACCCGGTCACGCCCCGGCTGACGCAGGAACAGCCCCGGCCCCTCGTTGAAGAGTCTCTGCGGCGTAAAACCGTAATGACGGATCAGGGCGGAATTGATATCGATGATTTCCAGGGTCTCGGGGCAAATGATCATGGCAGGGTCTTCATTCAGTTCGAAGATCCGGCGGAAACGCTCCTCGCTTTCCCGGTGCGCCTCTTCCGCCAGCTTCCGCTCCGTTATGTCGCGCACCGAGGCCAGGGAACGGGTTGCGCCGCCGAGGATCGTCTTCTTGATGTTGACCTCCACCCAGAAGAGGCTGCCGTCCCTCCGCCGCGCCATCCAATCGAACAGCTGGCTTTCCCCCACCGCAGCCTTTTGGATGTATTTCAGGGCGAAATTCTGGGTATAGGGAATCAGGCCGGAGCTGAAGTCTTCCACCTCGAGGCGGATCGCCTCTTCCCGGGTGCAGCCGTACATCTCGCACATTTTCCTGTTCACATCGATAATCGCGCCGTTCTCCGGGTCGAGAACGAAGATACCGTCGTTCGTCCCGTCGAATATGGCCCGGTAATTGGCTTCCGAGGCTTTCAGTTCGTCTTCGGTCCGTTTCCGCTCGGTGATATCCTCCAGCACCGCCATGGTTCCGGTAATGCGGCCCGACGAATCGCGCAGCGGCGCGGAATAGCGGCAGATGGGCAGGGTGCTGCCATCCTTTCGCCGGCGGATCACCACATCACCGTTATAGGCCTCGCCCCGGCTGAGGCGGGAGAAAATCTCATCCTCCTCCAGCCGCTGTCGTTCGGGTACCAGGGGGTAGGGGTTGTCCAGGACCTCCTGTGCTTTCCAGCCGAAAACCCTTTCCGCGGCAGAGTTCCACAGCTTGACGATCCCTTTCGGGTCCATGGCAAGAATCGGCAGCGGCGAAGACTCGATAATCGCTTCGAGGCGCTGATTGGCCTCGCCCAGAGCGATCTCGGCGCGCTTGCGGGCGGAAATGTCCCGAATGTATTCCGCCACCATGACGATGTTTCCCGCTTCGTCGAACACCGGAAAGGTATGGGATTCCACGTAGCCGCCAATCCGTTGATTGTATTTTTCCCGCAAAATCGGCGTTTTGGTCCGGAACACATCGAGCACATGACAGGAAGGGCAGGGTTTCCCCTGCCCCGGATAATAGGCTTCATAGCAGATCGGCCGTTGGCTGCGGATCTCTTCGGGAACATAGTCGTAGCCGCCGTGCCAGTTGCTCTGGACAATGCGCAGGTCGCGGTCCTTCACCGACAGCAGATCCGGAATGGCGGCGAAGACATTGTGGAGGATCTTCTGCGAATCCGCCAGTGCCTTGCGGGTGTTTTCCAGTTCGGTCACGTCGGTAATCACGCCGAGCACGCCCTGGTTGAATCCTTCGATAAAGAGAGCCGTCTTGTTGACGATAACGCTCCGCTCCCTGCCGAAGCTGTCGCTATAGCTGGTCTGGAAGTTCTGCCGCGGCGAAGAGCCGCACAGCAATTTATTGTCCATGGCCACCAGCAGATCGGCAATCTCCTGCGGCAGGACATCGTGGGAATTCTTGCCCAGCAACTGTTCCGCGCTCATCCCCATGAAGGTCTCGAAGGCGCCGTTGAAAACCCGGTAGCGGCCGGACATATCCTTCAAATAGACCGGCAAGGGAACCAGTGCGATCATGTGGGCAAAGAGTTCCAGCCACTCCTGCTGCCTGCCGCGGGAAAATTTCCTCCGGGCGCCGATTTGTCCTGTCGAATCCGCTGTCATCCCAATCCGCTCCTCGCTCCTCGAACCTCGTTCCTTTTTCCGTACCCCGTACCCCTCGATCCTTTTTCCTCGCTCCTCGTTTACACCACGATCCGGAATTCCGCGCCACCCTCGATGTTCCTGGCCGTCAAACTGCCCTGCATATTCTTCTCGATGATGGTCTTCGACATGTAGAGTCCGAGCCCGGTCCCTTCGGACCCCTGTTTACTGGTGAAGTACGGCTCGAAAATCCGCTCAAGGATCGGTTCCCGAATGCCGCCGCCATTGTCGGCAATGGTCACGACACTCCGGCCCTGCTCTGCCCAGGCGGTAATGGAAATCCTCGGCTCTGCCACTGCCCGCTCGATGAACACCTCCTTGGCGTTGCCGAGGATATTGATCAGCACCTGGCAGTACTCGTTGGGATAACCGACGGCTCGCATATCGTCGGCAACGGACAGGGAAATTTCCACGTTGTGGTAATGAAGGTGCGGCGTGAGAAACGAAAGGGACTGATCTAACACCTCCTGCAGGGAAAACTCCCGCTTCTCCTTGTCCGGCTTGAAGAAATTGCGGAAATCATTGGTGGTTCGCGACATGTAGCCAATCACATCCATGGCCTGGCGAACCGTCTCCTCCAGGGTCTCCTCGTTGAGCTCCCCGTTGTGGTAGTATTCCGGGAGGGTCTGGAACATGAGGCCGATTACATTGAGCGGCTGGCGCCACTGGTGGGCAATATTGCCGATCATCTCGCCCATTGCGGCAAGGCGGCTCTGCTGAATCAGCAGGAGTTCCTTTTCCTGATTGCGTGTCACCTCTTGCCGAACCCGCTCCTCCAGGGTCTTGTTCAGCCGTTCCAGTTCCAGCTGTTTCTGCCGCAGCTGCCGCTCTGCCGCCTTGCGCTCCGAAATGTCGCGAATGATGCTCTGGTAGAACCATTCGTCGCCGATCCTCACCACCCGGGAGCTGACCTCGACCGGAAAGCAATCGCCCCCTTTGCGCTGGTGATCCGTCTCGAACACCACCCCCTCCAGCGACCAGGCAAGCCCCAGCTGGGAATCCAGCAAAAGCATGGTTTCCGGAGCGCGGAGATCGACGATCGTCAACTGCAGAAACTCCTCCCGGGAATATCCGTACCAGGAAACCGCGCGTTCGTTGGCTTCAAGAATTCTGCCGCCGTCGTCCATTAGCAAGATGGCGTCATTGGCATGGCGGGTAAAACTCTCGAACCGCTGGGCAAGGGTCAGATGCTGCCGGTCAGCTTCATAGCGCTCCCGATAAAACTGGAACTGGGTCTGCCGCCAGAGGAGAAACACCACCACCCCGGCAGCCATGATCAGCAACGCGGTAACTCCGCCGAGCAACCGGGCCCGTTCGAGAATCGACGCATACACTTCGTCGCTATCGACCTTGGCAATCAGATACCAGGAGGAATCAGGGATTTTTTTCACGGCGGCAATAACCGGTTCCCCACGGTAATCGAGACCCTCGACGATCCCTTCCGCGCCGCGGGCCGCCTTGGCAGCCACCAGGTTGGGGTTCGACACCGGACTCTCCAGGAAAAGGGCCGTGTTGCGGCGATGCCGCAGCTCGTTGAGAAAGACCACCCTGTTCCCCTCGCGCCGCACCAGCAGGCTTTCAGCACTGTGACTCCGGATCGGCCACGACCGCACCAGGGAAAACAGCTCAAGCTCGGGGTTCAGTCGAATCATCATCACCGCAACGACCTGTTTGTCGCCGTTGCCCGGCTTGAGGAGCGGAATAAATATTTCGGCCTGGATTTTTTCGCTGGCAGGATCCCGGTAGATATCGGAAAAAACCGGCTTGCGGCCGGTCACGGCGTCGTCGATCCAGTTTCGTTCCAGTTCGCTGGCCGGCGCCGAAGAATACTCGGGAACCGTCAAAAGCGGTTTTCCGGCGAGACTGAACAACACCAGCTGGTCGTAGTGGTAATGCTGTTGCCGACCGCTCATCCACGACAGGATCTCCCGCTTGCGCGCCGGAGCTTCAGCAACGGTGTGAAGCCACCGGACAACGAGGGAAGCAAGCAGCTGGTTGTTGAAGATAACCCGGGAATCATCGAAATGTTCGCCACGCCAGCGGACAATGGTATGCGCCTGCAGTTCGGCCACGGCGAGCAGCTCTTTCTGCTTCTCGGCACGGATGTCTTTCTTCTGGTCGAGATAAGAGAAATAGCCTGTCGCGCCGATACCGCACGTCAAAAAGAGGAAAACAGCAAGGAGAGTCCAGGGCGTGCTGAAGGATGTTCGTTGGAAAACCATCGTACATGCCCCCTGTTTTGGGGAAAACTGATTAGAGAACCAGTGTTGAGTTTTGAATTTTGAGTTGAATACCCGCGGAGCAAAGAGTGCTCTCGCCATCCCCGGATATGCGGACATGACGACCGAAAAATCAATTTCAATACTGGATTTAAGGTGTTAACTCAAAATTAAACACTTAAAATTCATAACTGCTTTTGCAGGCATTTGCAACGGGTTTTTTATTATCACCAAAAAAGGGGCGATCCTTCGGATCGCCCCCGGCTGCGGCTCAAACGGCACATTCCTGCATCAGTCCCGTTTCCAGTTCACCCGGACGAAGTTCTCGCCATGGCTCCACTGGTGGTTCAGTTCGCCGCTGTGGGCCTTGTAGATTTCCTTGCCCAGTTTCTCGGCCAGCTTGTCCAGGGTGGTGTGAATGGTCAGGAGATCACCCTCCTGGGTGATCTCCATGATCCGGCCGAGAGGATTCTTGTTGCGTGACTTTGCCTCGGTATTCTTGATCAGCTCCAGGATCTCCTCTTCATGCTTGCGCAGATACTCGCCGGACAGGGTCAGGAAACCGCCCGGCACATTGTCCTGCATTTTCTGGCAAGCAGGGCAGACAATCGTGCCGACCGACGGATCCTCTTTCAGCTGATTAAGCTCGATCGGGTCCATGATCCAGCGTTTCTGCCGGTAGATAACCCCGCATTTCGTACAGTAGGAAACCTCCATCCCGTCCTTCGACAGATACACATCGGTACTGCGGGCGGTCCGTTGGCCTTTCTCTTCCACACCTAATTTCCGGGAAAGCCGTGTCATGGTTATTCTCCTTTCCGCAGGGAATTTGCTGCCTTCCTATTTCAAGTATAGCAGCGATGTGGGGAAAAGCATTTTGGGAAAAACAGTTTTGAGTTTTGAGTGTTGAATTTTGAGTTGGAAAGGCTGAAAGAGGTGAGACGTGAGAAGTGAGATGTCAGAAGTTTTGGCAGGTACGGATAGCCACGGATTACCTCAGGAAGTGATACGAAAAACCGTAGGGGCGGCCCCCCGTGGCCGCCCAGCAAAGGGGGATTGATCGGACGCCGACAATCCAGCAGGCGATTAGCCTGTAATGGTTCCGGATGTTCCCCAACTCAAAATTCAACACTCAAAACTCAAAACTGACGTACTATGGCTCTCGCCGGAGCTCCGGCAGCGCCGGTGATCCGCAGTGGCAGGCAGATCAGCTCGTATTCCCCGGCCGGTACCGCCGCCAGGTCC
>JAQUHN010000039.1 GCA_028683555.1 Geobacteraceae bacterium
GTGGCTGAAAAAGTTTTTTGATGCAAAGAATCCGCTTTTTCTGCCTCAAGACCGCAGTTTTTCCAAACCTGACTCTCTGGAGGATTTTCATGACTGATTCCATAGCCGGCAGCTCGCCGTGCGTGCTGCTGGTGGACGATGAGGACCATATCCTGTTTTCCTCGGCGACCCTGCTGCGCCGTGCTTCGATCCGTAACGTGAAGACCCTGTCCGACAGCCGGGAGGTGCTGCGCTTCCTGGCCGGGGAGACGGTGGGGGTCATCGTGCTGGACCTGTTCATGCCGCATGTGTCGGGTAAGGACCTGCTGGTGGAGTTGTGTCGCGACTATCCCCAGATTCCGGTGATCGTGATGACTGCCGCCCATGACCTGGAGACCGCTGTCGAGTGCATGAAAAAGGGCGCCTTCGATTACCTGCTGAAGCCGGTGGAAAACGCCCGTTTCATTTCCAGCGTTACCAAGGCGCTGCAGATCTTTACCCTCAAGAGCCAGGTGGCCCAGCTGGAGCAGCAGCTGTTCACCGGCCGGATCGAGCATCCTGCCGCCTTTTCCGCCATGGTCGGGGTGAGCAAGAAGATGCAGACGGTTTTCCAGTACTGCGAGGTGATCGGCAGCTCCCGGCAGCCGGTGCTGATTACCGGGGAAACGGGGACCGGCAAGGAGCTGCTGGCCCGTTCGATCCATGCGGTGAGCGGCGTGAGCGGGAAGTTCGTGCCGGTGAACGTGGCAGGCCTGGACGACAATCTCTTCACCGATACCCTGTTCGGCCACCGCAAGGGCGCCTTTACCGGCGCCGAGGAGGCTCGCAAGGGGCTCATCGAGTCCGCGGCCGACGGCACGCTGTTCCTGGACGAGATCGGCGACCTTGCGGAAGGATCGCAGGTAAAGCTGCTCCGTCTTCTGCAGGAGCAGGAGTACTACCCGGTCGGCTCCGATATCGCGAAGAAAAGCACCGCCAGGATCATTGCCTCGACCAACAGGGATGTCTGTGCAGCGGTAAAACAGGGAACCTTTCGCAACGACCTGTACTACCGCATCTGCGCCCATCGCATTGTTATTCCGCCGCTGCGGGAACGGCCGGAAGATATCCCGCTGCTGCTGGAGCATTTTCTGAGTGCCGCGGCGCGGCAGCTCGGCAAGCGCCGGCCGAGTCCTTCTCCCCAGCTGATACCGCTCCTGTCGGCCTATGCCTTCCCCGGCAATGTCCGCGAATTGGAAGCGATGGTGTTCGATGGCGTTGCCCGTCACCGGTCGGGACTGTTGTCCCTGGAAAGCTTCAGGGAGGCAATTAGCCGGGAGAGCGCCGCTTCCAGCGGCGCGGAGCAGGAACCGGGCGGCAATGATTTTCTCGGCGTGCAGTTCTGCGGCACTCTGCCAACCCTGAAGGAAGCCGAAACCCTCCTGATGAATGAAGCCCTGCGGCGCGCCGGCGGCAACCAGGGCATTGCCTCCTCGCTGCTCGGCATCTCCCGCTCCGCCCTCAACAAACGGCTGCGGAAACAGGATTGATAGAGAATTGTCATTAAAGTCCCTGTGCCGTTCTGCACAGCAGGGAAAATATTCACATCACCCGGGAAAGCAGCAACGGCGCTGTTTTCCCCCCTTTTTGCGGATTCTTTCCGTTCCTCGCCGCACACTCCCCACTGTTGCCCTGATTCTTCCAAGATACTGAAAAAACACAGGAAAAAAAATACCGTCACCCGGCATGTTTCATGCTCCTCCAGGTAGCAGCAGCATGGCTGCAAATAAATCTTTTTCAGGAGGAAAACATGACAATGCCATTAGGAGCAGTCCGGTATCTGGTACCCCCTATTTCTCTGATCGGGTGTGGAACATCCAAGGCTGTCGGTGACTATCTGAAAAGCCTCGGCGGCAAAAAAGCCTTGATTGTTACCGATAAGGGTATGACCAAGATCGGTATAGCCGAGACGATCAAGAAATATATCGAGGAATCTGGACTGCAGGCAGTAATTTTTGACGGTGCGGAACCCAACCCGACCGATCTGAACGTGGCCGAAGGCGTTAAGGCATACCAGTCGAACGGCTGCGATTCCATCGTATCGCTCGGCGGCGGCAGTTCCCATGACTGCGGCAAGGGCGTCGGCATCGTTGCCACCAATGGCGGCAAAATCAAAGATTTCCAGGGAATAGACACGGTGAAGAAACCGATGCCGCCTTTTGTCGCCATCAACACCACGGCCGGCACCGGCAGCGAAGTAACCCCTGCGGCGGTTATCACCAATACGGAAAATCACGTGAAAATGGTTGTCTGGAGCATCAATGTGTCGGCCAACGTGGCCATTGACGATCCGGAACTGATGGTCGGCATGCCGCCGGCCCTGACCGCCGCAACCGGCATGGATGCCCTCACCCACGCGGTGGAAGCCTATGTTTCGCTGGGCCACAACCCGAGAGCCGACGCCCTTGCCCTGAAGTCCATCGAGATGATTGCCAAGTACCTGCGCAAGGCGGTTGCCAATGGTCAGAATATCGAAGCGCGCACCGGCATGGCCTATGCGCAAACCCTTGCCGGCGAAGCGTTCTCCAGTGCCGGCCTGGGCATCGCCCACTCCCTTGCCCACCAGCCCGGCAGCTTCATCGGCCTGCCGCACGGTGTCTGCAATGCCATCTTCCTGCCGCTGGTCTGCGAGTTCAACATGAACGCCTGCCTGGAACGCTATGCGGATATCGCTGCAGCCATGGGTGAGGATATTACCGGTCTTACCGATCGTGACGCGGCGCTGTTGGGTATCGAAGCGATCCGGACCCTGTCCGAAGATATCGGTATTCCGTCGGGTCTCACGGAGTTGGGCATGAAGGTCGAGGATATCCCGAATATGGCCGAATGGGCCTTGAAAGAGGTCTGCACGCCCACCAATCCCCGGACTACCACCCTGAAAGATATGGTCGATCTGTACAAGAAGGCCATGTAGCGGGAAACCGGCGATTCACATCAGGGGTAAAACAACCCTTTACTGTTTCAGTGCAAAATAGTTAGCACCTCCCCAAGTTCCCCCTCCCCCTTGATGGGGGAGGGGGGATTGTTCGGCACGTTTGCATTGCACAACAGTCTGTCTGATAAACAACCTGAAGGAGGTAACACCTTATGGCACTGGCGGAACAGGTTTTCGAATTTTATATCCCATCCATCTCGCGCATGGGCATCGGCGCGGTCAAGGAGGTCGGGGCCAAGGCCAAGTTCCTTGGTGGCAGCAAGGCGCTGCTGGTAACCGACAAGGGGCTTTCCAAGGCCGGTATGGCTGACCAGATCAAGACGCTGCTGGAAGCTGCCGGCGTTCAGGCCGTCATCTACGACGGCGCGGAACCGAATCCGACCGATCTCAATGTGCGGGCCGGGTTGAAGGCCTACCAGGAAAACAAGTGCGATATGATCGTAACCCTCGGTGGCGGCAGTTCCCACGACACCGGCAAGGGGATCGGAATTGTCGCTTCCAACGGCGGCGACATTCGCGAATATGCCGGGATCGATACGGTGGCCAAGGCACTGCCGCCGCTGATCGCCATCAACACGACCGCGGGAACCGCCAGCGAGATGACCCGCTTTGCCGTTATCACCAATACCGACACCCATGTGAAGATGATCTTCGCCACGCCGCGTATCACCCCGGCCATTGCCATCAACGACCCGGTGCTGATGGTGGGCATGCCGCCGGCGCTCACCGCGGCAACCGGCATGGACGCCCTTACCCATGCCGTGGAAGCCTACGTGGCGGCCCTGATGAATCCGGTCACCGATGCCTGCGCCCTGGCCGCCATCAAGCTGGTGGCCGATTGGTTGCCGGCGGCCGTTGCCAACGGCGACAACCTGGAAGCACGCGACAAAATGGCCTATGCCGAGTACCTGGCAGGAATGGCCTTCAATAATGCCGGTATCGGCATCGTTCATGCCATGGCCCATCAGCCTGGCGCACTGCTCAACAAGCCTCACGGGGTCTGCAACGCCATCCTGTTGCCCCACGGCTGCGCTTTCAATCTCATTGCCATGCCGAAGCGGTTCGCGGACATTGCCGCTGCCATGGGGGTGAACATCGCCGGGCTCACGGCCATGGAAGCTGCCGAAAAAGGCGTCGAAGCGATCCGCAAGCTGTCGAAAATGGTCGGCATTCCCGCCGGTCTGGCCGATATCGGCGTCAAGGAGAGCGATATCCCGGCCCTGTCCGATAACGCCATCAAGGATATCTGCTGCCTGTTCAATCCGCGCAAGATCGCCCTTGCGGATATTCAACGGATTTACAAGGAGGCGTTGTAAAGGCAGTTGCCGGTTTTGAGTGTTGAGTTAGAGGATATGACCGGAAAATTGTCTTTTTCATACTTCATAATTCATACTTCATACTTATCTTTCGCTCCTCGGACCTGCTTCTCATCTACGATGAAATGACGGAGGTATTTCAATGAAAAAACTGTTTTTACTCGCGGTAATGGCCCTGCTAATAGCCAGACCTGACGTATCCTTTGCCGCTGCGTATGCCCGGGATTATATTCCCCTGCCCCCCGGGACTTCTCTTTTCTGTGCCTATTACAACCATGTTTCGGCCAACAAGCTTTACAGCGACGGTGATAAGCTGGGCGACGATTTCAACCAGACCGCGAACGTGGGACTGCTCAGGTATGTCTACTATGTGAATGCCGGCAAAGCCCTGCTGGGTGACGGCGGCTTCACCATCGATCCGCAGTTCATTATCCCGGTCGTCGATATCAGCCTGAGCGGCACCTACGAGGGCATGAACAATGGCAGCGAGTTTTCCACCACCGGCATCGGCGATCCCATCGTGCTTGCCACCTTCTGGTTCATTAATGATCCGAAGAACAAGTTCTGGGTGGGCTTCACTCCCTGGCTGACCCTGCCCGTGGGGCAGTACGACCGGAACCGGTTGGCGAGTCCGGGCGGCAATCGCTGGGTTATCAAGCCGGAAATCGGCATTGTTAAAGGACTCGGCGAGAAGACCTACCTGGACCTGATTCTCGGCGGTGAATTCTACACCGATAACGACGAGTATGCCGGCAGCAGCACCCTGGAGCAGGATGCCGCGCTGCAGGCCGAAGCGCACCTCAGCTACGACATAACCAAGCAGTGGGCGGTGTCGCTGGACTACTATTACTCCTTCGGCGGCGAAACAACGGTCGATGGTGTCAAGCAGGATAATTCACAGAGCAATCACGGTCTGGGGCTGACCCTGTTCTTCCTGGTCGGCAGCAATAATCAGCTGCTGGTTTCCTACCGCGACGATTTCTCGGTGAAAAGCGGTGCCGGTACCAATACCTTCGGTGTTCGCTGGGCCTACTTTTTCTGAGAGCATCATTGGCGTCAGCATGCCGCTCTGGAATAAAAGCGGGGCAGTTACTTTCTTCTTCGAGGCATCGGGACATAATGAAATCAGCTGAAAATGCTGGCCGAAAATCCTCCTTTTCGGTAATTGGGCGCGTGCATGCGCCCTTTTTTTCGAGCAGACCGAGGGGGGGGAGGCAGTTTTTGGTTTTTTGTGTTGAGTTTTTAATTGAAAACCAGGAACGAGGATAAAGGAAGACCTGCCAGGTTTCCAGAAACCTGGCAGGTCTTGTCTGCATTGCATTGCAACTGAAAACCAAAAACTAAAAACTCAAAACCGCTTTTTCCCCGTTCACTGTTCACCGATTTGTTGTAGGCTATGGTGAAAAACAGAAAGTTGGAGCTGTTATGAGAGCTGACGATCTCCGCAAAACGATGCGCTACCGACAGTTTATCTTCTGGAGCCTGGCCTTCGGCTATGTGCTGGTGTTTTTCCACCGGCTCTGCCCGGCGGTGGTGGCCACCGACATGATGACCGATCTCCATGCCGGTGGGGCACTGATCGGCTTCCTCAGTTCCGCCTATTTCTACCCCTATGCACTGATGCAACTGCCGACCGGGCTCCTTTCCGACAGCTGGGGTCCCCGTAAAACCATCACGCTGTTCCTCTGCGTGGCATCCATCGGCTCCATTCTGCTGGGCTTGACGCCGTCACCGGCCGGGGCGATTTTCGGCCGCGTCCTGGTGGGTCTGGGGGTCTCGACGCTGTTTGTCTGCACCCTGAAAATTCTTGCCGAGTGGTTCAGTGTGCGGGAGTTCGTTTTCATGACCGGCATCCTCATGGCCATGGGCGGCGTCGGCTCGCTGTCCGCCGCCACGCCCATGGCAGTGATGAGCAGCTGGATCGGCTGGCGCCTCTCATTCGTGCTGGTGGGCCTGGCAACCGCCCTGATTGCGGCGCTGATCTGGCGGGTGGTGCGGGATCGGCCGGCCGACCTGGGATGGCCTTCGCCGGCGGAACATACGGCGGAGACTGAACCGCGGGTCAGGTTGCGCGACGGCATCCGCCAGGTGCTGACCCGGCCGGCCTTCTGGCCGCTGGCCATCTGGTTTTTCTGCAAGTACGGAATTTTCATCGCCTTTGCCGGGCTCTGGGGCGGGCCCTACCTGATGCACGTCTACGGCGTGACGAAAGCCCGGGCCGGCGGCATCCTTTCGCTGGTGGCGGTCGGCATGATTGTCGGCAGTCCGCTGGTCGGCCACCTCTCGAACCGGGTGCTGAAGGGCCGCAAGCCAACCCTGATCCTTGCCAGCGTCGTCATCGTCGGTATTACCGCACTTCTCGCCTTTGCCACCGAAGAGCTGTCTCTTGCCGTGATCGGGCTGATCTGTTTCGGGCTCGGCGTGTTTGCCAGCGCCATCGCGGTGGTTGGCTTCGCCAGTGCCCGGGAGCTCTTTCCGGCGCGGATATCCGGCACCTGTTTCGGGCTGCTGAACCTGTTCCCCTTTGCCGGCGGCGCCGTCATGCAGCCGCTGCTGGGCGCGGTGCTGGAAAGCCATGGCAGAGTCGGTCAGGCGTTTAGCGTGGCCGGTTACCGGGGGGCTTTTTTCGTATTGTTCCTGAGCGCGCTGGCGGCGTTTGTCGCCAGTCTTTTCATGCAGGAAACCATTGGAAGGCAGGGATGAAGGAATGAGGACAGAGGTTAAAGGAACGAGGATAGAGGATCGAGGAATGAGGGGCTTGGGATGAGGAAAACGCTTCTCTTCGGTAAATCGTAAAATTCAGACTCCGACCACTTCAGACCAGACCTGCCAGGTTTCCGAAAACCTGGCAGGTCTAGTATCCAGCACAAACATGACTTTAAGTCTTTGCAGCCATGGCTATGAGGCACCTCCGGAAATCACTGCCTTTCCTCGTTCCTTTTTCTCCCTCAATCCTGCATTTTAGAAACCGCCACGTAGCTTCCCTGGAAGCTGACAGCGACGCGGGAGCCCGCCATGATGTGCGACTCGAGGGTCAGGCGTGCCCGGCCCCTGGTCCGGAGGCGTTCGAGGAACCGCGTGTAACCGGCCGATGGAACCAGTTCGCAGTGGACCTCCCAATCGTCCGTTACCGGCTGCGAGTAGGTGACGCTGCTCTGGTGGATCATGACGTCGCCGGTAATTCCTTCCTCGCGAAGCTTCAGCTGTAGAAGCCCCCATCCGGCCAGCACCAGCAGGGAATAGAGACTCCCGCCAAATGCGGTTCCCTTGTCGTTCACGTTTGCTTCCAGCGGGGCGCCGAGCACCAGCCCGGTGCCGTCGTAGCGGAGCACCCGGATGCCCATCGTCCGGGTGATGGGTATCTGGGCGTGAAAGGTTTCTTCCAGGTCGCTGCGCAAGGATTCTAAGTCCATAGTGTACTCCTATTCCACGGTAACGCTTTTTGCCAGGTTGCGGGGCTGGTCCACGTCGGTTCCCTTCATCACCGCCACATGATAGGCAAGAAGCTGCAAGGGGATTGCCAGTACTACCGGCACCAGGTCGTCGGAGCAGGACGGGATCTCGAGGGTTGCTTCGGCCTTCTTCGGCACTTCCGTGTCGCCGGCCGTGCAGACCGCGATGACCCGGCCGCCGCGGGCGATCACCTCTTCCATGTTGGAGGCGACCTTTTCGTAGGTGTCGTTGTGCGGCACCAGCACCACCACCGGCAACTTTTCGTCGATCAGGGCGATGGGACCGTGTTTCATCTCTCCGGCCGGGTAGCCTTCGGCGTGGATGTAGGAGATCTCCTTCAGCTTCAGCGCGCCTTCGAGGGCGATGGGGTAGTTGATGCCCCGGCCCAGGTAGAGAAAATCCGTGGCATTCATGTAGGTGCGGGCCAGTTGTTCCAGCTGGGGATTGAGGAGCAGCGTTTCATCGATCAGGGCCGGCAGTTGGAGCAGGGCCTGGTTCATTGCCAGCCCCTTGTCCCGGTCAAGGGTGCCGATGGCCCGTCCGAGCCTGACGGTGAAGAGGTAGAGCGCCACCAACTGGGTGATGAAGGCCTTGGTGGAGGCGACGCCGATCTCGGGACCGGCATGGGTGTAGATCACGCCGTCCGATTCCCGGGCGATGGACGAGTCCACCACGTTGCAGATGGCGACGTTTTTCGCTCCCCGGGATTTACCCTCGCGCAGTGCCGCCAGGGTGTCGGCCGTCTCTCCCGACTGGGAGATCAGCACCATGAGGGTCTTGTCGTTGACGATCGGGTTGCGGTAGCGGAATTCCGAGGCGATATCCACCTCGACCGGGATGCGGCAGTGTTCCTCGATGAGGAATTTCCCCACCAGGGCGGCATGCCAGGAGGTGCCGCAGGCAATGATGGTAATGCGTTCCACGGCGCGCAGATCGGTGTCGGCAAGCTTGAGGGTCTCGAGGTGAACGTCGCCCTCTGCATCCAGTAGGCGGCCGGTGATGGTGTCGCGGATGGCGCGGGGCTGCTCGAAGATTTCCTTGAGCATGAAGTGTTTGTAGCCGCCTTTTTCGGCCATCAGCGGCGACCAGTCGATGTGGCGCGGCTGTTTTTCCAGCGCTGCGCCGGCAACGGTGCTGAATTGTGCCGTGTTGTCGCGGAACACCACCATCTCGCCGTCTTCCATGAAGACCATCTCGCGGGTGTGGGAAAGAATGGCCGGAATGTCGGAGGCGACGAAATATTCGGCGGCGCCGAGGCCGACCACCATCGGCGAGCCGAGCTTGGCGGCAATGAGGATGTCGGGTTGCTGTTCACAGAGGATGCAGACCGCGTAGGCGCCGCGCAATTCCTGCAGCGTCAGGCGCACGGTTTGTTCGAAATCGCGGGCTGATTTGTAGTTTTCCTCGAGCAGGTGGGAGATGACTTCGGTGTCCGTCTCGCTTTTGAAGGTGTGGCCCTTGCCGATCAGCATCTCCTTCAGCGCCAGGTAGTTTTCGATGATGCCGTTGTGCACCACGATGAACGGCCCGCCCTTGTGGGGGTGGGCGTTCGTTTCCGACGGTCTGCCGTGGGTTGCCCAGCGGGTATGGCCGATGCCGATGGTGCCGTGCAAAGGTTCTGCCTGCAGCCGGTTCTCCAGGTTGACCAGCTTTCCTTCACTGCGCCGGATGGCGGCCTGGCCGGCCTGCAGGGTACAGATGCCGGCCGAGTCGTAGCCCCGGTATTCCAGTTTTTTCAGGCCTTCAAGAATGATGGGGGTTGCTTGCTGGGCCCCTATGTAGCCGACTATTCCACACATTGGTTTTTCTCCGAAAAACAGTTTTGAGTTTTGAGTTTTGAGTTTTGAGTTATAAAAGCACTATCAATTCAAGTTGCGCAACAATTTCGATTTTACCGCTCATTGCCAGTATTTAGCTTTGTAGTACGAACCTTTTTCTCCGAAAAACAGTGATGAATTTTGAGTTTTGAGTTTTGAGTTATAAAAGCACTATCAGTTCAAGTTGCGCAACAATTTCGATTTTACTGTTCATTGCCAGTATTTAGCTTTGTAGTACGAACCTTTTTCTCCGAAAAACAGTGATGAATTTTAAGTTTTGAGTTTTGAGTTATAAAAGCACTATCAATTCGAGTAGCGCAACAATTTCGATTTTACTGCTCATTGCCAGTATTTAGCTTTGTAGTACGAACCAAGTGTTAAGAGATGATCTGCGAATGGGAAAAAGATTTGTAACTCACAACTCAACACTCATAACTCAACACCGAAATAAAACCTGGCACAGGTTTTATTTCTTCCTCCACCCTTCCTTGTTCACCTGCTGCGAACGGGCGATGGCAAGGGAATCAGGCGGGACATCTTTGGTCACGGTGCTACCGGCGGCGATGATGGAGTTGCGGCCGACGGTGACCGGGGCGATGAACTGAACGTCGCTGCCGACGAATACGTCGTCTTCGATCACGGTGCGGTGCTTGGAAACACCGTCATAGTTGCAGGTGATGGTGCCGCAGCCGATGTTGACATCGCTGCCGATGCTGGCGTCGCCCAGGTAGGTGAGATGGGAGGCCTTGGAGCCTTTGCCCATGGTGATCTTCTTGGTTTCGACGAAGTTGCCGATTTTCACTTTCTCCATCAGTTCCGTGCCGGGGCGCAGGTGGGCCATGGGGCCGATCGATACGGCATCGTGGACGATGGAGTCTTCCAGCACCGAGCCCGCCTTGACGATCACCCGCTTGCCGAGCCGGCAGCTGCGGATGATTGCTCCCGGCTCGATGATGCAGCCTTCTCCGATTTCGGTTCGGCCGGAGATGTGGACTGCCGCGTTGATCACGGTGTCCCGGCCGATGACGGTGCCCCGGTCGATGTAGGTGACGGCCGGGTCCCTGAGGGTGACGCCGTCGCGCATATGGGCCTCGTTGATCCGCTTGCGCAGGGCCGTTTCCGCCTGAGCCAGCTGGACACGGTCATTGATTCCCATCACCTCGAGCGGATCGGGAATCGGATGGGCGGCACAGTTGAGCCCTCTTTCCACCGCCATGCGGATGATGTCGGTCAGGTAGTATTCACCCTGGGCATTGTCGCTGCCGAGCCGGGCAACGGCATCGAACAGAAAGTCGGACTCGACGCAGTAGATGCCGGAATTGATCTCCCGGATGGAGCGCTGTTCGGCGGTGGCGTCCTTTTCTTCGACGATTGCCGTTACCGCTCCGGCGCCGTTCTTGATGATTCTACCATAGCCGTGGGGGTTTTCCAGCAAGGCGGTGAGGACCGTTACGGTTGCCCGCTGTTGTTCGTGCCGGGTGATCATGTTCCGCAGGGTGGCGGCTTCGATCAGCGGCACGTCGCCGCACAGGATCAGGACCTGGCCGTGAAAATCCCGCAGATACGGGGCAGCGCAGGCAACGGCATGGCCGGTGCCGTGTTGTTCTTCCTGCAGGGCGAAGGCGATTTCGTTCCGGTCGGCAAGAAATGCACGTACCGCGTCAGCCTGATGACCGATCACGACGACCATGCGCGAGGCATCCGCTTGCTGTGCCGCGGTAACCGGATATTCTATGAGGGGCGCTCCTGCCAGGGGGTGCATGACCTTAACGAGATCCGACTTCATTCTCGTGCCCTTACCGGCCGCCAGGATGATTGCTGCAATGGATTTCATGGGAACATACCTCCCGGGTAACTGCGTGGTTTCAAAAACATTTAACTGTAAACAACCCTGCCGGGCAAGTCAAGTCGGTTCTGGCGAAAGCGGGCATTTAGCGGTACCGAATCGGTTCATGGCGGAGGAGCTGCGGAGCCGCTGCCGGCTTTTTGCAGCAGGAATATTTCCCTTTACAGGATCGGCTTCGGCCATTAGAATTTTAATATCTTTTGCTGTCGGCAGGGTTGACAAAAGGGAGTGTCCTGAGGGAAGATTCTCCGCTGGACAGGCCTGCCGGGAAGGAAGGACTGTTCCTGCTGTCTTGTTAAAGATCTGTCGGGAATATGCCGATACGGTATATCTATTGTATTGACCGGGCGGGGAATGATAACCTCGTCATGCCGACCCTGAACAAAGGAGATACCAATGGGGATTGTGGAGGATATCGACCAGTTCGAGCGAAGCCTGAAGGAACTGATCATCAAGTATGAACAGTATTTCCTCGGCTTGGAGAAACGCGAGCCCCTGAAGCTGCTGGAGGAGGTGGAACGCCTTTCGCGACGCTATACCGCGGCCGCCGTCTCCAACACGATGCTGCTGTTCCGTTACAATTCCCTCAAGTCGCGCCTTGTCAGTTACCGGCAGTACTGGAACCGTATCAACCGGTTGATCGAGGAGGGAAGATATTCCCGCGATCGCTTCAAGATGGAGAGGAACCGGCCTTCCGGGCCCGGCGCCGCGCCGATGGCTGCCGAATCAGAAGTGGAGCAGGTCTTTCGCGAGTATTCGGAGGCTTGCCGGCTGTGTAATGTTCCCACTGCCAAGATAACCAAGGAGGCTATCTCGGCTTCGCTCGAAAAGCACCGGGCTGCCATCAAAGACAAGTACCAGTGCCGCGATCTGGAGTTTCGGGTTCTGGTGGAGGACGGCAAGCCGAAGATCAAGGCGCGGCCGAAATAGTCTGATCGGTACCGTATCAGCCGGCTCAGAGTCGGAACTTTACGGCAAGGAGGTAGGGCCATGAATCTGCAGCAATCGGAAAAAATCCGCATCGGCCTGGTCAGTGTCAGCGACCGGGCATCCCGGGGAGTCTACGAGGACAAGGGGATTCCGGCCTTGCAGGAGTGGCTGGAGAACGCCTTGTCGACTCCGTGGGAAGGTCTGCCGCGTCTGATTCCCGATGAACAGGAGCAGGTCGAGAAAGCCTTATGCGAACTGGTGGATGAGCAGGGCTGTTGCCTGGTGCTTACCACCGGTGGCACCGGTCCCGCCCCGCGCGATGTGACGCCGGATGCAACCCTGGCGGTCGCCGACCGGGTCCTGGACGGTTTCGGCGAACGGATGCGGGCGGTCAATCTACAGTATGTGCCGACGGCCATTCTTTCCCGGCAGGTAGGTGTGATCCGAAAAAGCGCCCTGATCGTGAACCTGCCCGGCCAGCCGAAGGCCATCGCGGAAACCCTTGACGGAATTTTCGCCGCAGTTCCCTACTGTATCGAACTGATCGGCGGGCCGTTCCTGGAAACCCGCGAGGAGGTAGTGCGGGCCCATCGACCGGCATCAGCCGGGAAGAAACCTGTCTGATTGGCGGGCCGGTCGGCCGGCTGCGTAAATATTTCTCAATTCTTCGGAAAAACTGCCGATACATAGAAACAGTGACAGGAGAGGCATTGGTGGTGAAAACCATGCTGGCGGCCGGATAGCGGAACCTGTCCGAGCTTCTCCACTTCAGCGGTTTTCATCCGGAGCTTTCATGGATTCACGAGCACTCAAGGCTGGACTGACACCACTCTTTCTTCTTGTGCCCCCGATGTTCGAGCGATCTGTTGGGTACCTGGAGGAAAGCCGGTTCGTGGCCTTTTTCTGGGGAATCTGCGATGAGTTGTGTTTCCTTGACGACTCGCTGGATTCCGGAACACTGGATTCAGCCGGCTGGCTGGTCTTTACCGGGCACCCGTTCGTCAGGCTCCATCTGTCCACCTTTGATTTCGGTTCGGCCGATCTTCCCGCTCGCCACTGGCTCCTGCTGGACAGGGAGGCCCGGCGTTTTTATGTGGGAGAGAGAGATACTGTCGAAGTGTTCCTCGAGACGCAAGCCGGCCCCGTTGCCGAGACGGCCGGGCATTGCGCCCGGGAAACGACCATTACCCTTGACGAGTTCATTGCCATGGCGGGAAATATCGAAGAGGTGCTCGGTCAGGAGCTGTTTCCGGAAGAGATGATGCGAAGACTGCGGGAGCAGCAGGCGGTCTGCTCCGAACTGCGGGAGTGGCTGGAGAGGCTGGGGTGAGGAAGACGGAATCCATAATCCGTAATCCGCCTTCTTAATCCGAATCTTTACCCCGGCTTTTTAAGCCGAACTCACAATCCGTGATCCGCCTTGCGGAATTTTTACAACCAAGAACTAAAAACTGTTTTTTCCCCGCCGACTGCTGTATTCTGTATCCGTGAAACATATCGAACTGAAGTACCCATTTGACAACTCGCCGGAGCGCCTCGACCAGTTTATCAGCCGCGAGGTACCCGATCTGACCCGCTCCGCGGTTCAGCGCCTCATCGATTCAGGCATGATCACGGTGAATGGCGCTACAGCCCGGGCCTCTCTGAAGCTGAAGGGCGGCGAGCAGATCCTCATCGAAATCCCCCCACCAGCACCCGCCGTGCCCATTGCCGAAGAAATTCCGCTGTCGATTCTCTACGAAGACGCCGATGTGATCGTGGTCAACAAGAGCGCGGGGATGTCGGTGCATCCCGGGGCGGGAACTCCGGACGGAACACTGGTGAACGCCCTGCTGGCCCACTGCGACGATCTCTCCGGCATTGGCGGCGAGATTCGGCCGGGGATCGTGCATCGCATCGACAAGGACACCACCGGCGTCATGGTAGTGGCCAAGAACGACCGTTCCCACCTGGAACTGGCCCGCCAGTTCCAGGTGCACAGCATCAAGCGGGTCTATGTGGCACTGGTGTATGGATCGCCCAAGGAAGACAAGGGCCGCATCGAATCGGTCATCGGTCGTCACCCGGTGGACCGGAAGAAGATGTCCGGATCCGCGCGCCACGGCAGACATGCCGTAACCCATTGGAAGGTGATCGGCCGCTACGGCGCGGTCACGGCCGTGGAGCTGCGGCTGGAAACCGGCCGCACCCACCAGATCCGGGTCCACCTTTCCGAGGCGGGCTTTCCGCTGCTGGGCGACCCGGTATACGGCGGATCCGGCCGACTCTCCGGACTGAAGGACACCAAGCTCCGGGCGCTGATCCGGGATCTGGGCCGCCAGGCCCTCCACGCCCGGACCCTCGGCTTCCTCCATCCGATCAGCGGCGAGTACCTGGAATTCTCCACTCCGCTGCCGGAAGACATGGCACGGATTCTCGAATACCTGGATGAAACCGTTTCTTAATTTTTGGTTTTTGGTTTCTGGTTTTTGGTTGAAACCGTCTCTGAGCAATGATTTTTGTGCTGGGAAATTACTATACCATGTGATTATCGGATATCCGGATTTTAGTCTTTCATCTTACATATAACGTCTCACACCTCACGTTTACGCAGTTCAACTCAAAACTTAAAACCAAAAACCAATAACCGCCTCTATAAAGGAGTTTTGTATGCAGATAAAGAAATCCGCCAAGGTCCACTATGTCGAATCGCTGCTGTTGGCGGCAGCAGGTGTTTCAGTGCATGGTTTCAGCACCCGCCACGAAGGCGTTTCGCGACCGCCGTACAATTCCCTGAACCTGGGCCTCTCGACCCTTGATTCGTCCCATAACGTGGAAGGAAACCGCAGCATTCTGACACGGGCCTTCGGTGCCCGCTATGAAAAACTGGTCACCGTCACCCAGGTGCACGGCAACGACCTGCTGGTGCTGGATGAACCCAACGAGGATTTTTCCCACTTCCAGAAGCTGGAATGCGACGGCATCGTCACCAACCAGCCCGGGGTAATGATCGGGGTGTGCGTGGCCGACTGCGTGCCGGTGCTGCTGCTGGATCCGAACAAGCGGGTCATTGCCGCACTTCATGCCGGCTGGAAAGGAACCGCCGAGGGAATCGTCCGGAAAGGGGTCGAGGCCATGGTCGGCTTTTTCGGCTCCGAACCCGGTGCCATCCTGGCCGCTATCGGCCCGGCAATCGGCCCCTGCTGCTACCAGGTGGACACGCCGGTGGCCGAGGCGTTCCGCAAGGCGGGGACGCAGTTCGAGTCCTTTGCCCAGGCCGCAGGCCCCGGCAAGTGGCAACTGGACCTGGTGGAAGCCAACCGCAATCAGCTGCTCCGCGCCGGACTTGAAGAAGGGCATGTGGAAACCAGCGGCTTCTGCGTTTCCTGCGAAAAGGACCTGTTCTTCTCCTATCGCCGCGACAACGGCGAGACCGGCCGGCAGATGGGTTTCATCATGCTGCAAGGCAAGAAGTGAAGACGGTTTAGTTGAAAACATTCGTCAGGGTCGAGGAACGAGGATAGAGGAGCGAGGACAAAGGATAAAGGAACGGGGAGTTAGGACTTCCCTGAAAAAGCAGCATTCCTCTAGTGGGCGAATCGACAATCAACCTCGATCCTCTTTCCTTGTTCCTTGTGCCCCGCTCCTCGACCCTATGTTTTTTTACCTGAGAGCTGATCCCGGTTTTAACTCAAAACTTAAAAGTCAAAACTCATCACTGCTGTTATGGGGAGTTACCATGGCTAAAATACTTGTGACCGGCGCTGCCGGTTTTATCGGCTTTCATCTGAGCCGCCGCCTGCTTGACCGGGGCGACCAGGTGGTGGGTTTCGACAACCTGAACGACTACTATGATGTTTCGTTAAAGGAGGCACGCCTGCAACAGCTGGAGGGGCGCGACGGTTTCACCTTTATCAGCGGTGATTTGACGGACCGGGAGGCAATGACGCAGCTGTTTGCAGCAGGCAGGTTCACCAAGGTGGTGCACCTGGCCGCCCAGGCCGGGGTCCGCTACTCGCTGGTGAACCCCCATGCCTATATCGACAGCAACATCTCCGGGTTCATGAATATCCTCGAGGGATGCCGGCACAACGGCGTGGAGCACCTGGTGTACGCTTCATCCAGCTCGGTGTACGGCGCCAACACCCTGATGCCCTTTTCCGTGCATCATAACGTCGACCATCCGGTATCGCTCTATGCCGCCACCAAGAAGGCCAACGAACTGATGGCCCACACCTATGCCAGCCTCTACAAAATCCCCTGCACCGGGCTGCGGTTCTTCACCGTGTACGGGCCGTGGGGACGCCCCGACATGGCGCTGTTCCTTTTCACCCGTGCCATCCTGGAAGGGAAACCGATCGACGTGTACAACGAGGGGCGGATGCGGCGGGATTTCACCTATATCGACGACATCGTCGAAGGGGTGGTGCGGGTTACCGACCTAACGCCGGTGCCGAACCCGGCCTGGAGCAGTGACGCGCCCGACCCGGGCACCAGCTACGCGCCGTACCGGATCTACAACATCGGCAACAACAACCCGGTGGAGTTGCTGCGATTCATCGAGGTGCTGGAGGAAAAGCTCGGCCGGAGGGCGATCAGGAACCTGCTCCCCATTCAGCCGGGGGATGTTCCCGCCACCTGCGCCGACGTGGACGATCTGACGCGGGATGCGGGCTTTGCGCCGCAAACAACGGTCGAAGAGGGCGTTGGCCGTTTCGTGGAATGGTATCGGGGATATTACAAGGTTTGAAAAGAAAGTGAGAGAATAGACGGAAGGGGTAAGGCGTTTTTGGTTTTTAGTTTTTGGTTTTTGGTTTTTGGTTATAAAAATTCCGGATTCCGGATTACGGATTACGGGGTACGGATTACGCTCATCGGTATCTTGTTTTTTCCCCTTCTGCCTCGAGTGAACTGTCTTGAGTAAAGGTAGTTTTGCTTCTTCGATTCGCTGGTTCCAGTTCTCAATAATTCCAGACTTCCAGCCTTTTCAGTTTTTCCCTTTCCTCGATCCTCGCCCCTCGATCCTTTTTCCTCGATCCTCGCTCCTTTTTCCTCACCCCTGATCCCGGCTTTTTACCCCTGCTTTTTCCTTCTCTCTTCCAGAAACATATCGATGACCAGCAGCCCGACCCCGATGCAGATGGCCGAGTCGGCCACGTTGAAAGCCGGCCAGTGGTGCTGGTACCAGTGGACAGAGAGGAAGTCTATCACCTCGCCGAGCCTGACCCGGTCGATGAGGTTGCCGACCGCGCCGGACAGCACCAGCGACAGGCCCCAGGCACTGAGTTTCTGCTCGGGCCGGAGCTTGCGGAACAGGGCGATGATGACCGCCACCGCCAGCAGCGAGACGCCGATCAGAAACGGCAACCGGATGCTGCTGTCGCGCAGCACGCCGAACGCTGCGCCCTGGTTGCGGGCATGGACGATATCGAAGAAGTTGTTCACCACCGGAATGCTGGCATAGAGATCCATGGTCCGGACGATGATCAGCTTGGTCGCCTGGTCGAGGATGATCAGCGGCAGGGCGACGCTTACGAGAAACAGGTACTTGGTTTTCATGGATCGAGGCCTCATGTGGTAAGGGCTGGAGTCGGATTGAATAAAACGAATACGGATTAATAGAACGGATTAAGGATTAAAGGAGCGGGGTACGGACTAAGGAATCGGATTACGGATTAATAAAACGGATTACGGATTAGAAGAGCGGATTACGGGTACGGGGTTCGGTTTTGCGTAATCCGTACCCCGCCTCCTTACCCCGCTTTATTACCCCGCTTTATAACCCTGTTTCCTGCCCCCGGCGTTACGCCCCCTGCTTTTCCAGCGCCTCAAGGCACTTGGGGCAGATGGTCGGATGCTCGGCACTGGTGCCGATTGCCTCGTCGTAGCACCAGCAGCGCTCGCATTTCGCCCCGGGCGCAGCAGTGACCCGGACCTTCAGCCCCTCGACCCCTTCCGCGGCGATACACTCGCCCTGAATGTCTGCCACCAGTTCCACCTTGGAAACAATGAAAATGCTCTTCAGTTCGGCGGCATAGTCGCTGAGGAAGGAGAGCAGTTCGGCCGGTGCGCTGAGCGTGACCGCGGCGTCGAGCGAATGGCCGATGATCTTCTGTACACGTGCCATCTCCAGGACCTTTGACACTTCGCCACGAACCCGGAGGATGGTGTCCCAGCGCTCCACCAGCCGGTCGTCGCGCTGCGACGGCGTGAGGGTGGGGAATTGCGCCAGATGGACGCTCTCGCCGGTCTGCTGCGGCATGTGCCACCAGACTTCGTCGGCGGTGAAGGAGAGCACCGGGGCCAGCAGCCGCACCAGCGAATCGATGATCTGGTAGAGGGCCGTCTGGGCGCTGCGGCGCTTCAGCGAGTCGCACCGGCTGGAGTAGAGGCGGTCCTTGAGAATGTCCAGGTAAAAGGCGCTCATCTCCACGCTGCAGAAGGCATTCACCGACTGGTAGATGATGTGGAACTCCATGTCGTCGTAGGCCTTGAGGATACGCTCTTTGAGAATCTCCAGCTGATGCAGCGCCCAGCGGTCGATCTCGAGCATCTCGGCGTACGGCACCATGTCGGTGGTCGGGTTGAAATCGCTGAGGTTGCCGAGAATATAGCGGCAGGTGTTGCGGATGCGGCGATAGGCCTCGGAAACGCGGGTCAGGATCTCCTGGGAAATGCGGTTGTCGTCCCGGTAATCCTGGGCCGCCACCCAGAGGCGCAGCACGTCGCCGCCGAATTTCTTGATCACGTCATCGGGAGCGGTAACGTTGCCGAGCGATTTGCTCATCTTGCGGCCGGCGCCGTCCAACACGAAGCCGTGGGTGAGCACGCTGCGGTACGGGGCCCGGTTGCGGGTGCCGACGCCGACCAGCAACGAGGAATGGAACCAGCCGCGATGCTGGTCGCTGCCCTCCAGGTAGAGGTCGGCCGGCGAACTGAGATTGTCGCGCGTTTCCAGCACGGCGGCATGGGATACGCCGGAGTCGAACCAGACGTCGAGGATGTCCATTTCCTTTTCCAGCTTGTCGCTGCCGCAGGAGGGACAGGTAAAACCATCCGGCAGCAGTTCCCGCGCTTCGCGCAGGTACCAGATATCGGAACCGTGCTCGGTGAACAGGTCGGCCACATGGCGCATGACCGCCGGGTCGGCAATGGCCTCGCCGCATCCCTGGCAGAGGAACGCGGTGATCGGAACCCCCCAGGAGCGCTGCCGGGAGATGCACCAGTCGGGGCGCCCTTCCACCATGCCGTAGATCCGATCTTTGCCCCAGCGGGGAATCCAGGTTACCTTGTTGATTTCATCGAGCGCCTTGGCCCGCAGGCTGTTGGCCTCCATGCTGATGAACCACTGCTCAGTGGCGCGGAAGATGATCGGTTTCTTGCAACGCCAGCAGTGCGGATAAGAATGGCTGATCTCGCTGACGCCGAGCAGCATGCCGGTCTCGGTCAGCTTTTCGATGACGCTCTTGTTGGCCTCGAACACCGCCTGGCCGGCAAAGAACTCGACGTTTTCCAGGAACCGGCCGCGGTTGTCCACCGGGTTGTAGATGTCGAGTCCGTTGCGGAGACCGATGACGTAGTCATCCTGGCCGTGGCCGGGCGCCGTGTGGACGCAGCCGGTCCCTGCCTCGAGGGTAACATGCTCACCGAGCAGCAACACCGAGTCGCGGTCGTAAAAAGGATGCCGGCAGTTCTTCTTCTCCAGGACTCCCGCCGTGAAGGTGGCGATTACCGTGCCGTCAACCCCGGTCCCCTTGCGGAACGAATCGAGCAATCCGGCGGCAACGATCAGCACGTCGCTGCCGGTATCCAGGGCCACGTATTCGAATTCTGGATGGAGGCTGATGGCCAGGTTGGCCGGCAGGGTCCAGGGAGTGGTGGTCCAGATGACCACGGCGACATTCTTGCCTGCCAGAGCCGGAACCTCGCCGGAGATGTCGTCCTTGAGCGGGAATTTCACGTAGATGGAAGGCGAGCGGTGATCAGCGTACTCCACCTCGGCCTCGGCCAGCGCGGTGACGCAGGACGAACACCAGTGCACCGGCTTCTTGCCTTTGAACAGCCCGCCGTTGGCGGCGAATTCCGCCAGTTCCCGGGCGGTGATCCCCTCGTAGAGGTAGTTCATGGTAAGGTACGGATCCTGCCATTCGCCGAAGATGCCGAGGCGCTCGAACTCCTTGCTCTGCACCGCGACGAACTTGGCGGCATATTCCCGGCACAGCTTGCGCATCTCCGCCTTGGAGATCTGGTGCTTCTTCGAGCCGAGGTTTTTCTCCACCTGCAGTTCGATCGGCAGGCCGTGACAGTCCCAGCCAGGGACGTACGGCGCCTCGAAGCCGGTCATGCGCTTGTTTTTGAGGACGATGTCCTTGAGGATCTTGTTGAGGGCATGGCCGATGTGGATATGACCATTGGCGTACGGAGGACCGTCATGGAGAATGTATTTCGGCTTTTCCCTGCCCGCTTCGATAAGTTTTTCGTAAAGGGCCATCTCCTCCCATTTACCAAGGATTTCCACCTCCTTCTGGGTGAGATTGGCCTTCATGGGAAATTTCGTGGCCGGCAGGTTCAATGTGTCTTTGTATTCCATGGTGTGTCCTTCCTATTACAATCAGTTTTGAGTTATGAGTTTTAAGTTTTGAGTTAAAAGACAATATAAACGGCTGTACAAAATGCAGGTTTTACCTTTCAGGTTTCAGGTGCTGAGCATTAACCGGTCCACTGTCGAAGCTCTGGTGGTAACAGCAAATAAACACATGGTTTACCAGGTCTTACAACTCAAAACTCAACACTCAAAACTCATAATTGTTTCTGGTATTTCAGATCAACAACCCGGCCCCGGATGGTACCGATGATACTGGCCAGCGGCGCCATGTCGTCAGGGGCATCGCCCTCCACCAGCTTGATGTGGGTCGCATTGGCCGGCACCTCACCGAAGGTCGGGTCGACCGGCAACCAGTAGCCGACGAAACTCTCGGCCCAGCTGTGGTAGAGAAAGCCTTTGCCCTCGACGTAGACGAGGCCGGAAACAGAGCGGGTCGGGACACCGGCGGCGCGAGCGAGGGACACATAGAGCCGGGCGTGGGACAGGCAGTTGCCGCTGCCTTGCTCCAGCGTTTCCAGGGGTGACCTGCTGTCGCTGACGGTGTCCGCAACTGTGTCTGCCACCCAGCGGACCAGCTTCTCCACCGCTGCCCGGGGATCTTCCGTACCGCAGAGGATTTCCGTCTTGCGCCGGATAATCTCGGCATTGTCGGCCAGGATGCGGTCGCCGGATGCCAGGTAACGGTTCGGCTCCGGGAGCACTTCGGCCGAAGACGCAGCAGCGGCCCGGAGGCTGGAGAGGTCAGTGGTGAACAGCACCTTTTGCCCTGCCAGGCGCTCAGCCTTCTGCAGCGGGCCGGTAAGGAGCGGCAGATTTTCGGCAAAGCCGGCCAGCTCCAGGGTCATGGCGGATAGTCCGGCGGGACGCTCGATGGGCCGGTCGATCGGAACCAGGCTGAAGTCGAGGATCATATCCTTTTTAGCGATGGCCGCCTCGGCCAGCAGGGCACGCCCGGTGGCCTCATCTTCGGCACGCGTCTCGATCCATCCGTCACGCACCGACTCACGGATGGTATTGCCGGCCGGATCCACCCAGATGTCGTTGTCCACGAACGGGTAGAGGTCATTGCGGAGATGGAGGACATCCCGGCCGTCATCCGTCTCGATGCCCAGCACCGTTATCAGAACGTTCTTTACCGCCACGGCTTCCGGGTCGAGCATCGCAACCCGGTATTTCTTGCCGGCCGTTACCTTCTGCAGCAGCGGATAGAAGTTGAGCGCCGCAGGTGGGTAGACCCGCCCCTTGACCGGAAGGGTCTTTTCCTTGCGGGTGCCCTTCGCATCCGTAACCACGCTGATGGTTTTCCCACCCACCTGTCCGGTGAGCGTAATCGGGCTGCCGTCGATGGTCTGGGATACGGTGAAGGATTGCAGGGTCAGGTCCGGGTTGACCAGGTAACTTTCCCGGACCGACGCTTCCCGGGAAAAACCGAAGCCGGACATCTTTACCGAGCTTTCGCTCTCGATCAGGTAGCCGGTCGCTGCCGGCGTAATCCGGAGATGGACGAAACCGGTCCGTTCGTCCGAGAAGTAGATGCCGAACCAACGCTCGCCGAGCGGCGGGCCGCTCAGGGGGGGAAAGGTCCTGGCAGACGCGGTGACGGCAAACAACAGCGACACCAGAAGCAGCATGAGAACAAGCCCCGAACGGAAGATTACCGGGACTGCCGCGTAACGGTTATGGAATATGCTTGTGAAGGAAGACATGAATTCACTCGTGAAAAACAGGACCAGAAAGAGAAAAAGCCCGCGAAGGAGCAAAAAAACCGGAATTCCGGAGAAGATATCCTTTCCTTTTGAGAACTTGTGCGAATTTTATACCACAAAAAGCTAAGGGGTGGCAACCGAAGAAAATTTTACCCTGACGGGGAAAAACCCTTGCCAAACAAATATATAGTCAATATAATATATACAGAAGTTGTGGAAGTTGAAAGACTTCCTTTATGCCCTAGTTGACCTGCCCTCCTGGTCGCTAGGGTGT
>JAQUHN010000225.1 GCA_028683555.1 Geobacteraceae bacterium
ACCCGATCCGCGATGCGGCTCATCTCCGATACCGTTTCCTGCACCACAACCGCACCCGTTTCTGCAGAATCGCTGGCATGCTTGGAACTTTCCACCGCCATAAGGCAGTTCTTGGCAATCTCGGAACTGGTGCAGGTCATCTCCTCACTGGCCGTTGCCACGGTACCGGCCTGGGCCGCCACTTCCTCCGCGCCGGTCGCGATTTGTTCAGACGTGGCATAGAGTTGGGTAGAGGCAGAGGCTACCTGATCAGCAGTCACTTTGATGGAGGTCACCATGCTGTGCATGGATTCCAACATCCGGTTGATGGCATGACCCAGATCACCGATCTCATCTTTGGCAAAAATTTTGATGGTAGTTGACAGGTCGCCGTCGGCAACCCGCCCCATTGCTGCGGACACCCTGTTGAGACGAGTCACGAAATTGTTGATAAGGAAAACCGCTCCGGCCAATCCGAGCAGGAAGGCCACGGCCCCACTAATGAGTATAAGCAGCCGGTTCTTCTTGAAACCACTCTCGGCCGTGTCATACGCTGCTTTTACATTTTGTTCCTGGTAGGCAACCTGGGCCTCGAAGGTATCCTGAAGCTTTTTGGTAAGAGGTGCAGCATCTTTCAACAGCACAGAAACGGCGTCTTCCTTCTTGTTGGCCAAGACAAGCTCGATGACCCGATTATTTGCCGCCGCGGCGGAACCGGCTTCGGCCTTCGACGCTTCAATCAGCGCAATACCTTGCGGGTTCTTTTCAACTTCTTCCAGTTTTTGCAGATTTTCGCGGTATGTGGTTCGCGCATCTTCGATCTCATTTTTCAGACGGGCGACTTCGCCGGGATCATTAACCAGAACCAGTTTCTGCATCGACATCATTAACTGGTCCAGGGAATCCATGGCCCGGAAGGCGTAAACCGTTTTCTGGTAATCGTGTTTGACCAGTTCCTCCATGGAATCCTTGACCTTCGACGAAGTGTGGATTCCGTAAAAGATCATTAAAATCATCATCAGCAGATTGAAACCGAACACTAACCCCATTTTGGGACCCATTCTAAGATTTGCAAAAATCATATATTTCTCCTTTTTACTCGTTTTTGCACTAAGCCCTGACAGCGTCATCGCGGCAACGACAACGACATTGCACGACGAAAAATGTATTCTTTCACAACAAAACTGAATTCCCTTATTTACTACTTCTTTCGTCAACAAGCCTCACAACTTGAGCTTATTTTAATTAAATTTACCGACTTACATTTGCAGTTAATAATGTACAAAACCATAATTTACCCCACAAGGTCTCGCAACACATCAGCCTGCCGGCACTTGCAACGGAAACTTAAAACAAAAAAAGGGCGCCCGGTACGGACGCCCCCATAAAAAACCATAATAGTATTGCGCTCAGTATCCCACAACAACCTCCCTCAACCAGCGTAGCACAGCCACTAAATCATACCGCCAATTTGAAATTGTCCACCAACTGCTGCAACTCAACAGCAAACTGCGAAAGCTGGTTCGCCGCGGCGGCAGACTCCTGCGACCCCTTGGCGGTTTCATGAACCACGTCGGTGATCTGCTGGATATTATTAGTAATCTCATTGGTGGTCGCGGTCTGCTGCTCGGTTGCCGTGGCGATCTGGTTGATCTGCATGGTCACCGAGTTGGCCTGCTCGAGGATTTCCTGGAGCGCCCGCCCGGAACGTGCGGCATCGGCGGTGCCCTTCTCGACCGCCTGGACCCCCTCTTCCATGGAGGATACCGCTCCCCTGGTCTCCGACTGGATGGCCTTGATCATGGCGCCGATCTCCTTGGTCGCCCGGGTGGTCCGTTCCGCCAAGGCACGAACCTCGTCGGCAACCACCGCAAAGCCCCGACCCTGTTCACCGGCCCGGGCCGCCTCGATGGCCGCATTAAGAGCCAGGAGATTGGTCTGGTCGGCAATATCTTCGATAGTTCCGACAATCTCGCCAATCTGGTCGGAACGGGCACCCAGGCTCTCGACAGTCTGGGCGGAATCCTTCACCCGCTCGGCGATTCGGTTCATCTCCTCAACCGTTTCCTGAACTACGGTAAAACCGGAAGTCGCAGAGTCCCCGGCCAGCTTGGAACTTTCCACCGCCAACAGGCAGTTCTTAGCGATCTCGGAACTGGTACAGGTCATCTCCTCGCTGGCCGTGGCCACGGTGCCGGCTTGGGCCGCCACTTCCTCGGCGCCGGTCGCTATCTGGTCGGATGTAGCATAGAGCTGGGTAGCGGCAGAGGCCACCTGATCGGCGGTGCTTTTGATTGACGCCACCATAGCATTCAGGGACGACAACATCCGGTTTATGGCATGACCAAGGTCACCGATCTCGTCCCTGGCATAAATCCTGATCTGGGTCGAGATATCGCCATCGGCTATGCGCCCCATGGCGCCGGCGACCCGATTCAGGCGCGTGACAAAGTTTCGGATAAGGAAGATTGCTCCGGCAAGACCAAGAATGAACGCCAGTGCACCGGCTATAAATATCATGATACGTTGCCGCTCATAGACGCTGACTGCTTTCGCATAGGAAGCTTTTACCGTATCTTCCTGAAACCGCACCTGTGCGTCGAAAATATCCTGAACCTTTTTCGTAAGAGGGGCCGCTTCTTTTAACAGGAGAGAAAGCGCTTCATCCCTTTTGTTGGCCAAGGCCAGTTCGACCACACGATTATTTGCCGCCGCGGCGACACTGCTCTGGGATTTCGCTTCGTCGATGAGCTTGATGCCCCGGGGATCTTTTTCCAGCTCCTCCAGATTTTTCAGGTTCTCCCGGTACGACGCCCGGGCATCCTCCAGTTCTTTTTTCAACCGCAAAACCATCCCGGCGTCATTGACCATGACCACTTTCTGAACCGCAACCATAAGCTGCTCAAGAGAGCTCGATGCCCTGAAGGCATAAACGGTCTTCTGGTATTCGCCATTAATCAACCCCTCCATCGACCCTTTCACCGTCGAGGTCCCGTTGATGCCGAAGTACATGATCGACAACATCATGACCAGCACAAACCCGAAAACCAGCCCCATCTTCGGCCCAATCCGCAACTTGGCAAAAATCATCCTACCCTCCCAAATGTAATGTAATCGCCCAACAATCCCATAACCGCGATACTTCGATTAAAGGCTTCAGACCAGCGCAGCAAAACACTCACGATTTAAGTAACGTATCGTCATTATCTCCAGTAACTTTAGCAAACGCTTATATGTATACAGTTAATTCTTTTTTACACATTCTTTTACACAAAAAAAGCGGCCTTTAAGGGGCCGCTTTTATCCTGCTCAATATTTTAAAAACCTTCTTACTGCTGGGAAGCCTTCAGGGCTTGATCGATATCGGCAATAATATCTACGACAGCTTCAATCCCCACCGACAGTCGGATAAAGTCCGCGGTAACCCCGGTTGCAATTTGCTCTTGCTCGGTAAGCTGCTGGTGAGTGGTGGAAGCAGGATGAATAACCAATGACTTGGCGTCGCCGATATTGGCCAGGTGCGAGAGCAACTTCACGTTGTCGATGAACTTCTTGCCGGCCGCAACACCGCCCTTGATACCAAAACCGAGAATTGCACCGCACCCCTTGGGCAGATAACGTACCGCACGCTCATGGTCCTTGTGACTTGACAGGCCGGGATAATTGACCCAGGTTACGCTCGGGTGTTTATCAAGCCAGTCAGCAACCTTTTGGGCGTTTTCAACATGCCGTGGCATGCGGACATGGAGCGTTTCCAACCCCTGGAGGATCTGGAAGGCATTGAATGGTGACAAGGGAGCTCCAATATCACGCAGAAGCTCCACCCGCATTTTGATGATGTAGGAAAGATTACCGAGTACCTCCCAGAAACGGATACCGTGATATGAGGGATCGGGCTCGGTGAATTCGGGAAACTTGCCATTGTTCCAGGGAAAAGTACCGCCATCGACCACACAGCCGCCGATGCTGGTTCCGTGACCGGCAATGAACTTGGTGAGCGAATAGACGACAATATCCGCTCCGTGCTCCAACGGTTTGAACAGGTACGGCGTGGTAACCGTGTTGTCCACCACAAAAGGTATTCCCGCCTGGTGGGCAATCGCGGCAATAGCCTCGAAGTCGTCAACGTTGTTCTTAGGATTGCCCACCGACTCGGTATAGACGAGTCTGGTATTTTCATCGATGGCGGCACGCACGGCTTCCGCATTGGAACTGTCGACGAATTTGACCTCGATGCCAAGTTTCGGCAGAGTATAATGAAACAGGTTGTACGTACCGCCGTACAGGGAATTGGTTGAGATAATATTCTGACCGGCCCGGGTAATATTGAGTACTGCAAAGGTAATTGCCGCCTGCCCCGAAGCCACTGCCAGGGCACCGACACCTCCATCCAGTTCAGCCATCCGTTTTTCCAGCACATCAGTGGTCGGATTCATGATTCGCGTATAAATATTTCCCGGCTCTTCCAACGCAAACAGTTTCGCGGCATGTTCCGAACTGCGAAAGACATAAGACGACGTCTGATAGATGGGAACGGCACGCGACAGAGTCGCGGAATCAGGCACATGTCCGGCATGCAGGGTAAGGGTGTCAAAGTTGAATCTGGTTTCAGACATGGTAATCCCCCTTTTGAATGATGATGTGGTTAAGCACTTCAGCCGGTTCTTCACCAGCAGAAACATGAAACGCGGAAAATATTTAAGGATGGTGCCACAAGTAATTTCCGGACAGGAAACGGAACGGGGCGGTCGGTTCAAAGAATAACAAAAAGCCCCTTCCGATGATGAGAAGGGGCTTTAGTACTCAATTATGATCGTAAAGCACCTGTCTCATCTTTCCATTCCGGCAGGATTTAGCACCTGACACCCATAATCGGGTCGGTTGCTGTGGTTTCACGGGGCCTGTCCCTCCACCACTCTTGATAAGAAGGTCTTTCTATTCAGTTTTGTAAAAGGATACGGAAGAGGCGACCTTTTGTCAATGGGAATGTCGTTGAGAAAAACACCCTGGAAATGCATGAAGCTTGTCCGCTGAACAGTGTTGAACCAACGACTCAAGCTTTTTATGCCCCCCCTTCTGCGGCCTCTCTGAAGGAGTACGAATCGAGGAAAAGCGCCCGAATCCGGTACAGCACCAAACCACAAAGGCTCAGCAGCGGTCAAGCGCCAGGGGCTCGCCCATAGACCTCCGTCAGCCCCATAAGCCGCTTCGCCAGCCGGGCGGAAAGCGCACCGTTACGAAAGCGCCAGGACCAGTTATTTTCCGCTGTTCCCGGCAGATTCATCCGCGAATCACCAGAAAGTTCCAACAAATCCTGCAACGGTATAACAACGGTATCGGCCACCGAAGCAAGGGCAGTGCGGATCATATCCCAGACAATTTCCTCCCCTGAACGGTCGAGATACTTGAGTACCAGCTTTTTTTCCCGGGCGGAAAGAGCAGAGAACCAACCGCAGGTGGTATCATTGTCATGG
>JAQUHN010000226.1 GCA_028683555.1 Geobacteraceae bacterium
CGAGGTAATGCTGCCCCATGCGGTCGGGCTGCTTGAACCAGACTGTGGCCTGAAGGTTGTCTTTCGTTGCGGGGGTGAGCTTGAGGGAGTTGAGCGTATAACTGGTGGGATTGTCGAAGACGGCTTTCATTTCCGCCACTTCGGCTTCCTTGATCAGCTTGCCGGTTTTGTTGAGGGCAACGGCGCAGGCCCGGTGAGCCTTGCCTGGAAATGCGGCCAAGGCTTTGGCCACTTCGGTTTGTCCGGAAACAACGATTGTGATGTTCATTTCAACTCCTCATCGTTGGGGGGAATCTGCCCTTGCGGGTGATGAACAGGGCAGGGGATCAGCGCACCCGGTGGATTGACCGTATCGCTTGAAGGCGCCTTGCCGGCTGATGCCGAGGGCACGGCCAACGTGGTCCCAGGACCTTCCGGTCCGGCGCTGGCCATCAATGGCCACTTTGATCGCTGTTTCAAGCTCATCGCGCATGGCAACCAGCTTGGCCAGCTCGTGTTCGTCCGCATCGGCGACGCGTTTGCCTGCGGCCCGTATCATTCTCGCCAACATGCCCAACCATTCGCTTGTCTCGACTCGTTTCATGCGGTTTCGCGTCAACGGGTTGTTGACATTCAATTGTTGATGATTGCCAGTCGTCGCCATTGCCTTGCCCTGCCTTGCCTCAGCCGCCCTCAGCGCGTTATTTCCTGAGCTTTCCGCAGAGCAGGTCCACCTGCTCACGGACCGTGGCCCGCTGCGACATATCCTTGGTGATGGTCTCGATGGCGTAGAGCACGGTTGAGTGGTCCCGGTTGTACATGGCGCCAATATCGGCCAGCGATTTGTCGGTGTACTTGCGGGTGAGGTACATGGCCAGCTGACGGGGAAAGGTGATGGAGCGCTTGCGCGAACGTGAGCGCAGATCGTCGACGCTGACCCGGAACTGACGGCCGATCAGGTCACGGATGGTTTCGCCGGTGATTTCCACCGGGTTGCCGATCAAACCGTAGATAACGTCCCGCGCCATGCCCAGGTCCGGCGGCGCGCCCAGCAGGCAGGATTTGGCCTTGATGCCGATGATGGCGCTCTCCATCCGGCGCACGTCGCCTTGCAGGGTCTCGGCCATGAAACCCACCAGATCGTCGTCGCCGCCCAGGCCGTGCAACTGGAGCTTGTGGCGGATGATCCGCGCACGGGTGGCGTAATCCGGCGATTCAATTCCGGTCACCAGGCCCGAGGTCATGCGGCTGCGGAAATCGTCGTCCATGCCGGCCAGCTTGGCCGGGGCCAGGGCCGAGGTGAGAATGACCCGCCGGCCCGATTTGATCAGGTAGTCCAGGATGGTGTTGAGTTCTTCCTGGGTCTTGTTTTTGCCAGTCAAGGTGTGGACGTCCTCGACCAGCAGCATGTCGCAGTCGTTGACGTATTTTTTGGAAAACTGCTCCATGGAGTTGGAGCGGATGCCCTTGACCATCTCAGCCGAAAACTGCTGGGCGGTCAGGTAATGCAGCCGGGTGGAGGGCGCGGAGCGCAGCACCTGATGGACCACGGCCTGGGTCAGGTGGCTTTTGCCAAGCCCGGTGGAGCTGTTCATGAACAGGCAATGACCAAAAGTGGAATCGCCGGCGGCCAGCGCCTGGCAGGCGGAGCGGGCCAAGAGGTTCGATTCGCCGACCATGAACTGGTCAAAGGTGAAAGCCGGATGCAACGAGCGTAGACGAGGCCCGCCGCTGACAACCCCAGGCAGACGCAACTGGCCACCCTTGCCGCTTTCAACCCGCAACGGCGGGGCGTCGGCCACGCTGATCCGCACATCGGCGATCTCACCCACTTCGGCAACTTTGCTGCGAATAAGCTCGAAATAGCGATCTTCTATCCATGCGCAGAAGAACCGGTCCGGTCCGACAAGCTCCAGCACCTGATCGTCGTGCCGCCGACATTCCAGCGGTTTGATCCACAGGCCGAATTCACTTTCCGGCAAGGCTCCGTGCAAAGAGGTTTTGATCGCATTCCACAGCATGGGTTTCTTTTCCCTGTCATAAAGAACGGGTTTTCCTGGGCCGGAGGTCGACCGGTTGAATGGGATCTGACTTGTGGAAATTCGGTCTCCGGTCATTTTGGTCATATGGCGCCGTCCTTCCTGAGCATTTCCATGATGGAGATCTTTTTCTTTTTCTGGCGAACTGGTGGGCGGTGTGCGGCGGCTTCTTCGTCAAGCATCTCGGCAAGTTTGTACATTTGCCCGGCTATTGATCGCAGCGTTGCCGCAACGATCTGGCCTTTTGTTACTTGGGGAAGAGAGGCGCTCACGGTTACTGATCCTGGGCGTATTTGGCCACGGTGCGCTCAATCTCGCCTATGGCCTCGATGGCAAAATGCTTGATGTCGTCAATATTCGCGCCGGCATCAATGGCACGTTGCAGGGCCGCCACGGCGCGGTAATCGGCAAGGACTTCCTCGGTAATCGTGGGCAGGGGATCTTTGATGTCCTCAAGGTCAACCTCTTCCTCGATTGCCGTTTCGAGATATCTGATACCAGAACGGGCCACATAGCCGATGCCGGCGGCGTCCATCTTTTCAAACAAGGAGTGGAGATGCTCCAACGGGTTACGGCATCGATGCTCAGTGAAAGCAGGATCTTGCCCCCAGTTGTAAGCGGATCGTTTTTCCTTGTTGAAAATCCGGGCAACATTCTCCGGGCGAAGGTACTTGTTGGCAGCGTGAAACACTTGCCACGGTTGCATTCTTGCTCCTCCGGTTGACATGGACTGGATCTGCTCGTTTGGTACCATGTACTTATGGCGCCCCGTTTTCTGTTGATAAATGCCCGTACCCCGGTAAGATTGACGTGCGCCGCCAAGCACAACGCCAGAGGTCCGTCCGAAGTACGGGGCTTTTTTGTTTTCAAAATCCAATCACCTCGAGGAGGTGCACATGGCGACCGACGAGTGTGTGACCAGAGATCAGTTTCGCTGTCCCAAAACAAACAGGAAAGAAACCCTAACTATCAAGCACACTACGGTAAGCAAGGCATCCAGGATGGTTGGGGTCTGCCATACCGATTCGTTCACCAGAAAGAATATTGAAGACTGTACTGGCCTTGACTCATGCGGCGTGAAAACAAGTCACGGCATGAGCGCTACATACAAATGGGAGCTTTGCCCGGCGCTTGAACTCCTGAACGCTCGGTAAATCGTGAAAATTTCAATATTCGCATCAACCAACAACAATGAACTTTGCGTCACCGTCGGGTCTGGGGCATTTTTTCGACTTAGCGATCCAGCGAAGCGCACCCTCAATCAGCCATTGAAGCACCGCTGACTGTTCTTCCTCCGAACCAAAGCGGCTTGATTTGTTTGTAGAAACAATAACTCGACGATTGGTAAGCTTCATGCGACCCCCTTGGTGGCTGTTAAAAATTCAACAAACAAACCGAAATGACCTATCAAGATATTTTCGTGCAGATTCTCTCTGAGGTTTCCGGTGAAACACCTGCTCGTATCCTCGAGTTCGTTAAAACGGTAAAAGCTGCAAAACCAGGTGGTAACTGGGACATAAAGCTCTCCGACAAAGACTCGGAGGAAATCATCTCCAAACTCAGGAAAGACGCTCCCGCTATCGTCAGGTGGTTGGAAGAAGGACGACAACGCGTTGCATCTCACGAATCAAAGACCGTGCATTGACAGTGAAAGCCACTCACACAACAGGAGCTTGTCTTCCAAGGTGAATCCAACTTCATCGAGAAACAGGGAAAACGGGTGGTTAAGCCATTTCTTCAATGTTTGTTCGTTCATGCGGCCTCCTTGGGAGCTGTTTCGGGGAAGACTTCGTTGATTGACTTCCCGATGGAACACTTGAACGCCAGCTCACCGGAATGGGTGCGCATGGTTTTTTCGATCTTCGATTGCTCGGCGCGCTGACAACCGGTGATAGGGTAACGGACGGTAGCTCCTATGAGATTCATGCTGCCTCCTTAGTGGTTTCAACAAGCATATTGCTGTTATTTCCCTGTTATCAAAAATAACAAACAGGAGTCGCAAATGAAAAAAAACAAACAAATAAATAGCGAACTGGCAGAAATACACGGTGAATTGCAAACCGTAACGATGAATCATCTCCATCTGATAGGAGAAGAAATTGCAAAAAGGGAAAATTATAAATCACTTTCAGGATTAGAGGCAGTCTATTACTACCTGATACAAAAGCACCATTGGCAACCTTCCCAGGTGCGAGCAATGAATATTGAAGATGTTTCATTTTGTTTGTCTGAAGAAAAATTCAAATAGATTTTTTCTTGAGAACCTTTCGCTTAGCTTTTAAGTAATCTTTTTCTACACTGCTTGAAGCTAATTTTTCCTGCAATTTCAAAATGTCGCGTTGCAATTTGTTGATTTTTTTTGTGTGCCTTGACATGAAACCTCCAGCAACTGTGGTGATATTGCGGTCAGCAGCGCCTATGGCTGATGCACGATGAGTTCATGCTTGCTCCTGCTCCGGCCAGAGGTCGGAGACTGGCTTGTTGACCTTGCTGGCTATATACTCTCGGATATACGGGGTTCTTTTCACCCCGTAGATAACTTGGGAAACTGACGGATGTTTAATACCGAGTGCTTCTGCAACCGATTTTACGGTTATGTTTCGGCGAAGTAGCTCTGCCCTGATTTCGTTTGCTTTCATGGCTACACCTGTAGCGTATTTATATACGCAATTCAAGCATAAAAATTCGCAGATGCTACCGCTTGAAACTTAATACTTTGATATGAATGACAATAATTTTTTGATATCGCGTATAAAAATACTTATCGATGGCAGGAGCAACCGAGAGTTTGCGGCTGAATGCGGTATTAGCGAGGGAGTGGTTAGGAAAATCCTCAAGGGAGAAGATCCGACGTTAACCACCCTGAAAAAGGTGGCTTTTGCAAAGAGGATCGAATTGTGGTGGTTCTTTACGGATCAAAAGCCAGGTGATGAACAAAGAAAAAAAGCAGAAATTATCGAAGGCAAAGCCTTCTTCACAAGAAGGGTCAGTGACCATCAACCGACAGCCACCCAAGAAAATCTTCGCTGGATAGTGGAATGGATGAATAAATACTACGGCGAGCACCCATCCCAATCTATGTACCTCTACGAAGACCTCAAAGATCGGTACCCATCATTCCGCGAATTTGTCGAAAAAAAACGGGCCAGCGGAGATCCTCAGGCCGGACTTCCAGGAGAACTGTCGGTCAACGACAAAGGATAGTCAATAGGCAAGTTGTCGTTTGGGGCAGCTATCCACACAAAGACACGATTGCCAAAATGCACCAAAGGCTGGAAACGTAAACATTAGTTTTCATATCACTGCTGTCTCATAAATTTTCCCACAGTAAAATTTGTGGAGAAACAGCTGGTTGAATTGATGGCGGTTTAAAAAGTTCGATCAAATCTCTTCTGGCGAAGAGGTTGAGTTGCAAGAGACGAAGC
>JAQUHN010000040.1 GCA_028683555.1 Geobacteraceae bacterium
GTTGTACGGTTGTCCGTGTGCCGCGCCGAACCGGGTCAGCCTCCTCCTCGCGGTGACACAGCTGATAATCTGCTGGTCGAGAAGTCTAAACGGCAGCTGACGCTCTTTGCGAACGGCAAAGTGCTCAAGGTTTACAGGATCTCCCTGGGAAAGCAGCCGACAGGAGCCAAGGAGCGGGAAGGGGATAGAAAAACGCCGGAGGGAAACTACCTCATCGACTATCACAAGCGTGACAGCAACTACCACCTGGCACTGCATATTTCCTATCCCAACGAGGATGACCTTGAAAGAGCCAGGCGGGAAGGGGTGTCGCCCGGCAGTGCCATCATGATTCATGGTATCAGGAACGGTTTGGGCTGGCTTGGTGAGCTGCATCAGGCCTGGGACTGGACCGGAGGCTGTATTGCGGTGACCAACGAGGAAATGGAAGAGCTCTGGCAGGCCGTTCCCGATGGAACGCCGATCGAAATCAGGCCTTGAAGATACTGGCTCCTGCCAGTGCACACAAACATCTGACCGGTCTGCCGGACCGTGTATTCCAATCCTGCCTGGCGGTGGCAGGAACATGCTTTTAGGGGGAATTCCTTGTGAACGCTGCCGATATCTGCCGCAGACTGCAGGCGCTTGGCGACCCGGAACGGGTTGCAGTGCTGCAGCGATTCTTTAAGACCGGTCCGGGTGAATACGGCGCGGGCGACGTGTTCGTCGGGCTCCGAGTTCCCGAACTGCGGAAGCTGGCCGGGGAATACCGGTTGCTTCCCCTGTCGGAAACTCTTCAACTGCTCCATTCCCCTCTCCATGAAGCACGACTGCTGGCACTGCTGATCCTGGTCGGTGCTTATCGGCAAGGGGACGTCGCGCTGCAGGAAAATATCTACTCCTGCTACCTTCAACACACCCGTTGCATCAACAGCTGGGACCTGGTGGATGCCTCGGCGGAACATATCATCGGTGCTCACCTGCGCTTTCGCAGCAGGTCGCCGCTCTATGTCTTGGCGACATCCGGCCTGCTCTGGGACCGGAGAATCGCCATAATGGCGACATTTCACTTTATAAAAAATGGCGAGTTTGCCGAGACGCTGCACCTTGCGGAACTGCTGCTACAGGATCCGGAAGACCTGATACACAAGGCGGTCGGCTGGATGCTGCGGGAAGTCGGCAAGCGGGATCTTTCCGCAGCAGAACGATTCCTGAAGGATCACTACAGGGTCATGCCGCGTACCATGCTCCGCTATGCCATCGAGAAGTTCGATGAAGACAATCGGCAACGGTATCTGCGGGGAGATATCTGATTTTCATCCGGAAATGCCTGCCTGCCTGCACTCCCGAACCAGCTTCTCCAGCTGGCTGAAGTAGCGCTCCTTGTTCACCTCCCTGATATTGTTGTGATCGCCTCGCTCGAAGATTATCAGCTCTTTCGGTCCCCCGGCCCATCGGTGGAGTTTTTCGCCATGCGCGGCTGGCACGATGTCGTCATTCCGGGTATGCATCACCAGGGTTCTGCCGCGGAATTCAGTCAGTTTTTGCTGCTGGTTGAAAACCCTCGCCACTGCTGCCTGCACATCAGCGATAACCGTGTCCAGTTGCCACGGTTCCACCCTTTCCAGTATCAGTTCCAGTAGTTCAGCGATGCCGCTTTCCAGCACCAGGCCTGCCGCTTCCGGATACAGGGCGGCAGCATGGGCGGCATACAGGGAGCCCAGGGAGCGGCCGAAGAAAATGAGCCGTGCAGGCTCGACGCCGCTCGCCGCCACGATGGCCGGGATGTCGTCGAGCATTGCCGCCAGCTTCGGTGCACCTTCCGACATGCCGTAGCCACGGTATTCCGCGAGAAGCAGGTTAACTCCCAGCGATGCCACCTGGCCGGCGAACTCTTCCCGGTAGTCTGCCACTGACTCACCGTTGCCATGAAAATGGATCATGGTCAGGCCGTCGGGAAACTCCCGGTTGTACCAGCAGCCCAGTTGTCCTTCTTTGCCATGCACAAAAAACGGCTCGTTAAAGTGGTTTGGCCACGGATAGAACAGCCGTGCGCAAAGAGTGGGGTGGTCGAGGATCGATCGGTTTTTCATTGCGGTGCCTCCCTGGTGCATGGTGGTTTCAACCGGTGCAAGGATAACACAGTAATAGCGTTTTCTCATCCCACACTTCACGTGTATGCGTGGGGTGATTTCAGCCCTGATTATAACTGCTTTTGAAGAGTGACTGCTTTGCCGAATAGAGTGTCAGTTGGTCTGGTATGCGGTTGGAAAATGGTTTGATGGTTTATATTGAAATAAATTAATTGTTGTTGGGGTGTGGATCTGGTATTTTCGCAGGAAACTTGGATAGTTTCTTGTGCGAGGTATTACATGACGAAAGCACTGCTGCTGATCGATATCCAGAACGATTATTTTCCTGGTGGGGCAATGGAACTGGTCGGCAGTGTTGTTGCCGGAGCAAAAGCCGGGGAGTTGCTTCAGGCGTTCAGACAAAAAGTGCTGCCGATCATTCACATCCAGCACATCTCCACCCGGCCCGGCGCCCCCTTTTTCCAGCCGGACACCGCTGGAGTACGAATTCACGAAAGCGTCTTCCCCGCCACGGGCGAAGCGCTGTTTCAGAAAAACTACCCGAACAGTTTTCGTGAAACACCCCTGCTGAAATATCTGCGCGATCATCGTATTTCCGAACTGGTGATCGCAGGGATGATGACCCATATGTGTATCGACACTACGGTGCGTGCTGCGGCCGACCTTGGTTTCCCGTGCGTGCTGGCTCATGACGCATGCGCTACAAGGGCGCTGACGTTTGGCGGTACTGCCATTGCCGCGGAAAATGTACAGTTGGCGTTCCTCGCCGCACTCAATGGCCTGTTTGCACAGGTGCTTTCGGTACAGGAAATATGCGCCGATCTCTAACCCTTCATTTCCATGGACGACACAAGCCGCAGCGGGTTTTTTGATCTGGCTACAGCCTGGGTCGCGCAAACGAGGCGTAGTGCATCACGAGTGGAAACCTCGATGACAAAAGTGTCGTGATCGATAAAAAGTTGCAAAAGGAGGTTGGCGTGGTAAAGGTCTTCTCGGATTTTAACGGTTTGGAGATGTTTTTCCTGGCCTGTGCCGTCATTGGCGGTTTTTTTGTCCTGGTAAAACTGGTGCTGCAATTTATCGGCGGCGATGCTGACGCGGATGTTGGTGTGGACGGCGATATCGGGATTGACGCTGAGCATGTGGATTCCGATATCGGTTTTCGTGCGCTCTCTATGCAAGGAATCTCGGCGTTTTTTATGATGTTCGGTCTGGTCGGGCTTGCACTCTACCGACAGAGCCAGGTGGGAGTTATCATTTCCATTGTCGGTGCCGTGGCCGCGGGGCTGGCGTCGGTGTGGGTGATGGGCAAGCTTTTCCATATGGCATCACGGCTGCAATCCAGTGGCACGCTACATACTGCGGACGCGGTTGGCTGCACGGGTACTGTGTATCTCACCATTCCGGCAGGGGGGACGGGACGGGTCAGCCTCAATTTTAAAAACCGGCTTCGTGAATTCGATGCCATCGAGAAAAATGGTGCTGAAGTGCCCACCGGTACACCGATACGTGTTGTGCAGGTGAACGCCAATATCCTGGTTGTGGAGTGTCTAAAATAGAAAAGGAGTAGTCATGTTAGAAATAATAAAGTTCGATTTCTGGATTCTTCCCATTGCCGCGTTCCTTCTCCTGATTGTATCAACCATCATCTTTCTTGCCTCCCGCTACAAGCGCTGTCCCTCAGATAAGATTCTGGTGGTCTATGGCAAGGTGGGTGCCGGACAGTCGGCGAATTGTATCCATGGCGGCGGTGCTTTCATCTGGCCGTTGATTCAGGACTATGCCTACATCAGCCTGACGCCGATGACCATCAGTATTCCCCTGCAGAAGGCCCTTTCGATGCAGAATATCCGTATTAACGTTCCGTCAACTTTCACGGTCGGCATCAGCACGGAACCGGAGGTGATGACCTCCGCTGCCGAGCGTTTGCTGCACCTCACGCAGTCTCAGATTGAGGAGATGGCAAAGGAAATCATCTTTGGCCAGTTGCGTCTCACCGTAGCTTCGTTAACCATCGAGCAGATCAACCAGGACCGCGAGAGTTTTCTCGATTCAGTCCGCCGGAATGTATCTCCGGAGCTGAACAAAATCGGCCTGTTCCTGATCAACGTGAACATAACCGATATCACCGACGAGTCCGGCTACATCGATTCTATCGGCAAAAAAGCAGCCTCGGAGGCGATTAACCAGGCCAAGGTCGATGTCGCTGAACAGGAAAAGCTCGGTGCCATTGGCGAGGCCGAAGCAACCAAAGTGAAGGAAATCAGGGTGGCGGAGAACGTGGCCGAGTCGGAAAAAGGCAAGAAAAAGGCTGAAGCTGACCAGCGTATCTTTGTCCAGCAGCAGGAAACGGCGGCCACCATCGGCGAGGCGGCGGCCAATCGCGATAAGGAGATCAAGGTTGCTGAAAATGTGGCGGAGTCGGCAAAGGGGCAAAAAATGGCCGAGGCCGATCGCCGCATCGTGGTTCAGCAACAGGAAGCCCATGCTGTGGATGGTGAAAACCGCGCCAAGGCTGATATCGCTGCTGCCAATGCCGAACTGGTGGTAAAACAGGCGTCTGCCCAGCAACGCGGCGAGGTGGCGCGACGCGAGGCTGAGGTTGAGATCCAGAAAGCCCAATACAAGGCTGAACAGGAACGGCTCAATGCTGAAGAGGTGGTGCGCCAGGAAATCAACAAGAAAAAAATCGAGATTGCCGCCGAAGCCGAGGCCGAAAAGACCCGCCGTGAGGCACGGGGCCAGGCCGACGCGATCCTGCTCAAATATCAGGCCGAGGCCGAAGGCGTACGTATGGTCCTGGAAAGCAAGGCAGCCGGCTATCTAAGCCTGGTAAAAGGTTGCAATGGCGATGCGAAATCGGCGGCGACCCTGCTGATGACCGAAAAAATCGAGCAGATCGTTCAACTGCAGGTGGAAGCTATTCGCAACATCAAGATCGACAAGGTCACGGTCTGGGATTCCGCCGGAGGCGGCGCCGACGGCACTGCAACCTCGAACTTCCTTTCCGGACTGATCAAAAGCCTGCCGCCGCTGCACGAAGTGGCCGGTATGGCCGGGATCGAACTTCCCAAATATCTTGGCGAAATTGCCCCGGGAAAAACCGCAGCGAAACCAGCGCAGGATAGTTCCGTTTCCGGAGATGCTATCTGATCCGCTTCCGGTACCATACCTCCCGTGGTCAGGCAGGTGAATGGCAGGTGCGATACTTGCAGCGTCCCAATCGGGCAGGCAAGCATCGCACCATGTCAGGATTGAGAAAGTGAGACGGAATGTCCAAGAAGAACCTGGCGTTGTTGATGGAGTGGCTGCGACCGGCCGGCATAGGCGTTGCCGTGTATTTCGCGTACTCCCTGGGCACTGACGCGATAACACAATTTCATCGCATGGGACCATTCGTGGTACTGCTTATGTCAGGGACCGTGGCCTTTGAATCGCTGTTCCTGGGGGAAACCGCTGCCGAGAAAATCGGCTATCAACCCGATCGTGCCTATCAGGTTCAGTCGGGTCTGGCCAATGCGGCCACGGCAGTCACGGCATTGCTTGTCTATCTGCTGGATTGGGGACGATATGCCGATGCCACCATTGTCACGGTGATGCTGCTGTTTTTTACTTTTTCTGCGGCAAATCACGCTGTCACTGCCATCAAGGCAAAGAATAGGAAAGCGGTGAATTTGCTGCGTCCGGTCATGGTGTTGTTCCTGCTTGGGCTGTTGCTTCCGGCCATGGTCAAAGCGTTGCAGCAATAAAGAGTCCGCTCCAGGCGCGGCTGCGGAAGCCTGGTGAATCGATAGCGTGTCCAACTGCAGGCAAAGCTTGGTGCTGCCAGGCGCCATCGGGAAGCGACAAAATGGAAAGGGGCCAGAAGATGCGAAACTATTGTACCGGTTTCCTTTGTGCTATGACCATCCTCGCCGGTGTGGGCGGTTGCTCCACGGTGCAGGAAAATCGCCTGACGGTTCAGGGGGGCGATCCTGTCGTCTACCGCTGCGGGAACGGCGAGCGGATTGAGGCGCGCTACTATGCCCTGTCCGACAACAGCCTCGATTTCGTCAAGGTGCGAATTCCAGACGGCAAGGAGTACACCGTACCGCGCGTTCTCTCGGCTTCGGGGGTGCGCTATACGGACGATATGGAGCTGGTCTGGTGGACAAAAGGCGACTCCGCTTTTGCGGAAATGCGTGATGCGAACGGCGATTGGCAGACCAGCTACGACAACTGCATGGCAAGCCCCGGGAAGTAGCTCCGGCTGGAACAGCTGCCGGCACCGTGGCGATGCATTCTCGGCCGGTCTTCGGTCCGTTCCGAGCAGTTATGAATGCCGATGCCCCAGGCAGAAAAAGGTGGCGTCTATCCGGCACCTGTCAGCAGGGGCTGAGTTTAGGCTTCCCCGGAACCTATTGAAATTGGTTGCCATTCTTTAGCAGGATCGGACTATGTGCCGGAATCGGGCGTTTTTACTGGTACAGCAGTATTCGATATTTCCATCCGTTTGAAAAACCCGTAGGCGTTGGACGGCCTGTCGGGTTGTCCCCGTCTGCCGGTGTCTTCGGTCATTCTCCGTCATCCCCGGTAAAACTTGACTTCGCTCAACTGGCTCCCGTGCAAAACTCTGCAAGAGACGTTATGTCGCGATAGTTGCTCTTGCCTCATCGGGGAAAAGGTGGCGAATAGTGGCGAATGGTGATAGTTATGACAGGCATCATGCGCTGCTGTTTTGATGCAAATGCTGTTATCTGCGGTAGCTTGTACACGCTTCTGCCTGGCGTAGGGGTTATGCAGATAGCGATGGAGGCGGTTTTTGTCAAGCCGAAAAGCGCTTCGAGTTGTGTAAAAATGTTTTTGCTACCCGCAGGCAGACTGGTGTGGACTTGCCCTTTGAGACATTGTAGTCAAGGCCTCTCGATGTCCGCTTGAATCATTCGTCAGCCTGATCGGGTAAATTTCATCGCAGGGAGGTTGTTGATGTCGTTGTTGGGCAAATGTTGGTACGTGGTATTATTGGGAGTGTTGTATCTCGCCGGTGCAGCCCATGCCGAAACAATCCATCTGGTAAATGACGATCGACTTACCGGAACAATTGTCGGTATAAAAGAGGGCTCCCTGATTCTGGATACTGAATACGCCAAGCAAATAAAAATTGCCAAAAAAAAGATACGCTACATTACATCGGAAAAGTCACTGAAGATTCGCTTTACCAGCGGTGAAGTCATTGATGGTGTTGTTACCGCTGAGCCATCCGGTGTCATGGTACTGCACTCTCCGACCTGTGCTTCGCCGGTGATGTTGGAATGGGAGAAGGTTGCCGCAATCAGTCCTATGCTGCCGAAAAAACCCAAGTGGTCGGGTGATATTACCCTTGGGGCCAATCTTAAGTCGGGCAATTCTGATAAATTCGGTTTTTCCGTCGGCATAAACGCGATGCGCAAAGCGGCCAGGCATCGCATCACTCTCGGTTTCTTGTACAACTACGCCGAGGATGAGGGCACTCTTTCTTCCCGCAATGCCTATGGCAAGATCAAGTACGACTATTTTTTTACTGCAAAGCTGTATGGCTACCTGAGTACCGAACTTCTCTACGATACCTTCAAGGATCTCAACCTGCGAACGGTGGTTGGCCCCGGGGGCGGCTACCAGTTGTGGGATGATGAAATCAAGACGTTGGCGTTTGAAGCAGGTATCGCCTATTTTAATGAGGACCTGAAAAATGGGCCGGACAATTCCTGGGTAACCGGCCGACTGGCGGGAAATTTTCGCTACAAGCTTGCCGATACCGTGACATTCCAGGAGCAGCTTGCCCTTTATCCCAGCCTGGAGAAGCTCGGCGAGTTTACCCTGCGCAACGAGGCTGCTATCAGTTCGCCTCTTGCCTTCGGCTGGTCCTTGCGGTTGTCCAATATTATCGAACATGACAGTGATCCGGAGCCGGGCATCAAAAAGACCGATTGCGACCTCGTGCTTGGCCTGCTCTACGGTTTCTAACTGGTTTTCGTCCGGAAACGGCCCTTTTTCCCAATCTCGGCGTACCTGAGTACGCCTTCGCGCAATTGTTAGATTTTGACTCGTCCGAAGGAGTCGCCCTATGGGCAGCCTGAGCTGTCAACTTTTGCATGGAAAAGTTTCTTGACCTTGGAAAAAATTGCTCGTTTCCCCTATGCAAACTGCATCGCCGCCATCCGGTGTTTCCGGATGGCGACTGAGTAAGGAGGATTGGTATGGAAATGCTGACAGAATTTTTACAAACCGTCAGTTGGCAGACCTTGGTGTTAACGAGTTTCCGCATCCTGATTATCCTGCTGCTAGGATGGTTTTTGGGAGTTGTCATTGAAAAGGTTCTCAAAAAGCTGGAGCGCCGCCTGGTCAAAAAGGGCGAGGATGACGGTGAGCCGCCCACCGAGTCGACCAAGCGGGCTGAAACATTGGTGCGCTTGATTCGCCAGGGGGTCTACCTGGCCATCTGGATCACCATCGGACTGGTCATCCTGCAAGAAATCGGGGTGGATATCGGGCCGATCCTGGCCGGCGCCGGGATCCTCGGCCTGGCCGTCGGTTTCGGCGGCCAGAACCTGGTGCGGGATGTTATTTCCGGATTTTTCATTATTCTGGAGAATCAGGTGCGGGTCGGTGACGTGGCTATCATCAACGGTACCGGCGGCCTGGTGGAGAAGGTCAATTTTCGTACCATTGTTCTGCGCGATCTGGCCGGGGTGGTGCATATCTTTCCGAACGGAACCATTACCACCCTCAGCAACATGACCCAGGAATGGTCGGCCTACGTGTTCGAAATCGGTGTTGCCTACAAGGAAAACACCGACGTAGTGACCAGGGTGCTCGGGCAGGTTCTCGGCGACCTGTGCAAGGACCCGACCCACGGCGAACTTATCCTGGAAGAGCCGGAAATCTACGGCGTGAATAAACTCGATGACTCGGCTGTTGTCATCAAGGGGCGCATCAAAACCAAGCCCAGTCGGCAGTGGCAGGTGGGTCGCGAATTTTTACGCCGGGTCAAGCTGGCCTTCGACGAGCAGGGCATCGAGATTCCCTTCCCGCATAGCACGGTTTATTTCGGTGAGGTCAGCAAGCCGTTCGATGTGCGGTTGCTTGAGAGGCTGCAGAACGAGCCGCTGACAAAAGAGGGATGACGGCATCTTTACGGATGTAACGAATCCCGATGCCGCCATCTGGTTCAGGCCGTCTGGCGATCCCTGGTCAGGGACTGGCAGCTGCGATGGGCGGCAAGATAGCGGGCATCTTCGCCGTAATTGGTCGGGTAGACCACGGGCACCGGTTGTTGCTCCAGTTTCTCGTTGATGTTCATGAAGGTGAACAGGCAGGAGTTGGACAGGGCCTTGGTGGTCCGGTCGCGGCTGATGCGTTCGATGTTGGCTTCGACACAGATCAGGCTGCCGCTGGTATACACGACCCGCGCGGTATAGTGAAGCGTGTCTCCCATGCGCACCGGGTGGAAAAAGTTGATCCGGTTGACTGCCGCAGGTACCGGTCGGTTGGGCGCCACCTGTTCACAGCAGATGGAAGACAGTTCGTAGGCGCGACGGATCAGGTAGCCGCCGAAAATTTTCTTCGGCACGTTTTCCTGCTCCGGGTACATCCGTTCCCAGGCGTCGGCAGTGAGGTGCCCGGTAAGCAGGCCGTTGAAACCGGGCTCATCCTGGGCAGCATGCAGGCTGGTCAGCATTTCGAACTCTTCCCGGCTTGGCGGTTCGCGCAGCAGTGCCTGCTGCTTTTTGTATTCCTCGCGCCGCTGCAGGGCCTTGGCGGCGCGCTGCTGCTCTATTTCTTCGCTGTATTCCAGTCCCGGCAGCACGACGCTGACCGCCCCTTCGCCGACTCCCGAGCGGGCCACCATAGTGAAATAACAGGATGCGATATGTTTCACCGGATCGCCCGGTTGCTCGACGCGGATGCCGATTTCCAGCGAAGAACGGCCCACGTGATTGATCCGGGCCTTGAAATGCACGTCCCTCGACATATCCGTAACATGGCGGATCACGATATTGTCGATAGCTGCCGTTACTACCCGGGCTTCGGGGTAGAACCGGTTGACATAGTTCAGGGCGGCTTCTTCCGCCACCTTGTCGAGAACCTCCAGCAGCAAGCCGAAGCGCATGTTCGCTTCGATTGGTTCGTCGAGGATCATGAAGCGCCGCCGTAATGCTTCATCGCTGGTCATGGGAAGAATTTTGGTGAACGAAGTTTCAGATGGCCTGATCATGATGGTTGTCTCCTTGATGTGTCTGCGCGGGGAAAAGGTATACCCGGCAGATGGTCGGCAGTGCCCCGTCAGCGGATTTTCCGTAAGCGATGCATGACGAATTGTCCGGTACTATCGGGACAGGACCGGTTCCGGCTCAACCGACAGGGGCCGTTTTTAAATCGTTTCCGGATGAAAGCCAAATCGATTTGCGATAAGTTTACCACAGGAGCGTCCTGAATAATAACGCTAAGGATTGCCCGAAGACGATTTCCTGATGTGGTGCCGGGAGAAGCCCTTCAGCATGATGCGGCAAGAAAGCCGTTGTGCTTCCGGGGCGAAAAACGGTAAGATTTCTTTATCATGAACCATTTGATGCATCTGTTCCTTTCGGGCAGCAAGCCTGAAATCCTGGTGGGCAACCTGATGGGAGATTTCGTCAAGGGGCGCCTGGGTGACCGCTTTCCCGCCGGTATCCGGCGCGGTATCGAGATCCATCGGAAGATCGATTCCTTTGCCGCCGGCAACGAGTTCTTCCTGCGCAGCAAGCGGCACATTGATCCGTACTACGGCCATTTTCGGGCGGTGCTGGTGGACCTCTTCTACGACCATTTTCTTGCCCGGCACTGGGATACGTACTCTTCGGTCACGCTGGAGGAGTTTGTCGACAACTGCCATGAGACACTGCGCCGCTACGAGACCCAACTGCCGCCGCGCCTTCTCGAGCTCCTGCCGAGGATGTTTTCCCGGCACTGGCTGATTGCCTACCGGGAACCGGCAGGGATCGAAACGGCCCTCCGGCGAATGTCAGAGCGGTTACGCCGACCGGGACCCCTGGCGGAAGGCTATGCGGAGTTGCGCGAGAAGCAAGACCTGCTGTTGTCGGACTTCCGTTTTTTTCTCCCCGATATTTCCGCCTACACCGATTCCCTGCACTCTGCGGGTGTTGAAGAATATGAAAATTCGATGGTCAGCTGATTCGGGGGGCAGAATGTTATGAACAGACGACCTGTCGGCACATGATTTCTGCTGCGTATCTACGAAGAGTAGCCGGGGCGCGCTGACCGGAGGAGCCGACCTATGGAATCTACCGTCTGGATTGCCGCTTGCGCGATGCTACTGCCGTTCCTGCTTCTGCCAGGCTGCAATTTCCAGTATCGCATGCTCTATTATCCCGATCCGACGCAACCGTCGCAGGCTGCCATTGCGGAAAAGGGGTTAAGGACGTGGCCCGGTGCGGGTGAGGATTTTCGCGGCTTTGTCGGCGGCGTGGACTCGTCCCGCTCGAGGGGGACTTTTATCGTGTTTCACGGTAATGGCGGCACGGCGTTTGACCGGGACTACTTCGCGCAGGCGCTCGGCAAGCTCGGCTATCGTGTTATCCTCGCCGAATATCCGCGCTATGGGGGGCGTGGCGGCGAACTGGGTGAGGCGGCGTTCGTGAGGGACGCCCGGGAAACGGTGGACCTTGCCTATGGTCGGTACGGCGAACCGATCTATCTCCTGGGGGAATCGCTCGGCTGTGGGGTGGTTTCCGCGGTTGCCGCTTCTTCGTCGGTGCCGCTGGCCGGAATGGTGCTGATTACCCCGTGGGATACCCTGCGTTCGGTTGCCCAGCACCATTTCCGCATCATACCGGTCCGGCTGTTCCTGAAAGATTCCTATGACAACGTGGCCAACCTGTTGTCGTTCCGGGGAAAGGTTGCCGTGGTCGGAGCCGAACGGGACGGGATTATTCCGATCCGCCATGCGCGCAATCTCTATTGTGCCCTTGCCACGCCGGAGCGGAAGATGTGGGTGCTGGAGCGTGCCGGTCACAATGACTGGCTGCTGCGGGTGAATCAGTCCTGGTGGCGGGAGATTGTCGATTTTGTCGCCGGTGCCGGGGGGGAGGGTGCTGCTGTTCCGCCTGCTGGGGAGTGAGAAATCTGCGAAATGTTGCTGCTGGAGTTGAACGGCAGTTGAACCCTCCCGGCCGCGATTCGATCGCCGGTCGATGCTTCAACTGCCGTTTTTCATGGTAAGAAAGTTCCGTTTATGCTGCCTGGGCCGATTTTCCCTTGTTGGGTGAGTCGCCGCGGCCGGAGCCGACGGCCCTGCCGATGGAAAGTATTCGGCGGTGCATGCAGGCGCGGCAGTCGGCAGCGGTTTCGTCGATGCAGGCCTTGGCAGGGTAGATTTCGTACATGGCCCGGTATTTTTTCGGTGTCAGGTTCGGCATGACGATGTTGGCTCCGCGGGCAAGGCCCAGTTCGCGGCCGGTTGCCGTGTTCAGGGTTGCCAGTGCGCTGGTGCTGGGGATGTTGGCATCGGGGCAGGCAATCCTTGCCAGGGCGATAACCTTGTAGGTCATGGCTTCGGTGTTCGGTACCTGTTCTTCCGGCGATGCCTTCAGTTCGGCTTCATCTCTGCCGAGCGGGGTGCCGGCGTGGGAGATGTACGGGCCAACCCCGATCATGTCCAGATTCAACTCCTTGAAAGTCAGAATATCGTTAGCCAGGTCCTCGTATGTCTGCCCCGGAATACCGATCATTACGCCGCTGCCGATTTCATAGCCGATTTCCCGCAGTCTCTTCAGGAGGGCGATGCGATCGGATTCTTCACCGGCCAACGGCGGATGGATGCGGTCATAGAGAGCGCGGTTGGAGGTTTCAAAGCGCAGCAGGTAGCGGTCCGCTCCCGCTTCCTTCCAGGCCACCAGTTCTTCGTCGCTCCGTTCGCCGAGACTCAGTGTCACGGCCAGGTGCGTTTCGGCCTTGATGCGCCTGATGAGTCCGGACATCCACTCCTTTGTTATGCCGAAGTCTTCTCCTGCCTGGAGCACTACCGTGCCATAATGATAGTCAACCGCCTCACGAACGCATGCCATGATTTCCTCTTCCGGCATGCGGTATCTTTCCAATTGCTCGTTCCCGGCAGCTATTCCGCAGTAGTGGCATTCCCGTGTGCAGATGTTTGAAATTTCGATAAGGCCGCGCAGGTGAACCGGGTTTCCCACGCGTTGTTCGCGGATTTCGTCCGCCTGTTTCCAGAGATTTGCCAGTTTTTCCTCGTCCTCGCATATGAGCCAATCGATATAATCTTTTTTCTGCATGCTCAGCCTCCTTTTTCCTGTTGAACGAAGCCTCGTGATGTCTGGATATTTTGAATGCACGAGTTCGTGGAATAAACCATATCAAATATATAAAGTATATGTAAATAAAAAGTGTATCTATGGTGCATAAAATAACTCAAGTATTGATTTGGGTCAAATATAGTCATTAGATGAGCGATCGGCGTAAAGGCAAAGAGTGAAAATTATATTTGTTGGTAAGGTTGAAGGTTTAAAGCTGGTAAAAACGATCATGTAAAATAAAATAAAAATAGTAGGAAAATAATGCTTGAAAAATATATTTTATTATCTAAAATAGTCAACAAAGAATAAGGCAGTAATTTCTATCCAGAGCGGCGGAGGGACTGGCCCTGCGATGCCCGGCAACCCCCGGAAACGGGAAGGTGCCAAATCCTGCGGAATCGAAAGATTCCGGGAGATAGGAACGGGAACGAAATATCCCCTTCCGTAACCCCCCGGAAGGGGATTATTTATTTCAGGAGGTAGACGGTGAAACTTTCGACACAGGCGGTACAGGTGGGACTCAACTGGGACGGTAAAACCGGTGCGGTGACCGTACCGGTCTACCAGACGGCAACATTCAAGCATCCCGGACTTGGCCAGAGCACTGGCTACGATTATTCTCGTTCCGGAAATCCGACCCGCACAGTGCTGGAAAACGGTATTGCCGGATTGGACGGTGGTGCGCGCGGCTTTGCCTATTCGTCGGGCATGGCGGCCATTGCCAATCTGCTGCTGCTGTTTCGCAAAGGTGACCACCTGATCGTCACCGAAGACTTGTACGGGGGAACCTACCGGCTGTTCGAACAGATATTCCGGCAGTACGATCTGGATTTCAGCTATGTGGATACCAGCGATGTTGCCCAGGTGGAGCAGGCGCTACGCCCCGAAACCAAGGCGCTGTTCGTAGAGTCTCTGACCAATCCGCTGCTGAAGGCGGCCGATGTGCCGAGACTCTCCGCGCTGTGTGCCTCCAGGGACATCCTTTGTATCGTGGACAACACTTTCCTTACGCCTTATCTGCAGCGCCCGCTGGATCTTGGCGCGGACATTACGGTCTATAGTGCGACAAAATACCTGGCCGGACACAATGATACGGTAGCCGGGTTGGTGGTGGTCAAGGATCCTGATCTGGCGGAGAAGGTCTACTTCCTCCAGAATTCGGTGGGTGCAGTGCTTGGTCCTCAAGATTCGTGGTTGGTGATTCGGGGTATGAAGACGCTGGGTGTGCGCCTGGACCGGCAGCAGGAGAATGCGCAGCAGATTGCCGAATGGCTCGATGGCCACCCGCAGGTGCGGCGCGTTCATTACCCCGGTCTGCCCGGGCATCCGGGTCATGCTCTCCTGCAGGAGACGGCACGGGGCTTTGGCGCCATGGTTTCCTTCGAGGTGAGCGACCCTTCGCTGGTGGAGAAATTGCTGCTGAAGACTGAACTGATCTCCTTTGCCGAGAGCCTCGGCGGCGTGGAAACGCTCATCACCTTTCCGGAGGTGCAGACCCATGCGGATATCCTGCCGGAGATCCGGGCCAGGCTGGGCATCAACAATGTGCTGTTGCGCCTTTCCGTGGGGATTGAGGACGCCGGTGATCTGATAGCCGATTTGGCGCAGGCATTCGAATAAATAGGCTGAGGGAGATGTGCAATGAAATTCGGTACGAAAATTATCCATAACGGCCATGAGGTCGAACCTCACACCAAGGCGCTTGGGGTGCCGATCTGCCAAGTTTCCACTTTTCAGCAGGAGTCGGTGGATCATTTCGGCAAGTATGATTACGCCCGCTCCGCAAATCCGACAAGGGAAGCGCTGGAAGAAACAATCGCCTTGCTGGAAAACGGCGCGCACGGTTTTGCCTTTGCCTCGGGCATGGCGGCCATTTCTTCGGTCCTGCTCCTTTTTTCGCCGGGCGACCACCTGGTGGTCTGCGAGGATGTCTACGGCGGGACTTTCCGGGTCATCACCACGCTGTTTTCACGGCTCGGCATAGAGGCGAGTTTTGTCGATACCACCAATCCGGATGCGATCCGTAATGCCATCCGACCGAACACCCGGGGGCTCTATCTGGAAACGCCTTCCAACCCGTTGCTGAAGATCACCGACCTGGCTGGTGCCGCGGCAATCGCCAGGCAGCATGGTATCCTCACCATGGTGGACAATACTTTCATGACGCCGTACCTGCAGCGGCCCCTCGAGCTGGGTTGCGATATAGTCCTGCACAGCGGTACCAAGTTTCTGAATGGTCACAGCGACGTGATCTGCGGGTTTGCCGTAGTACGTGACCCCGGTCTTGCCGCACGCATCCGGTTCATACAGAATTCTTTCGGTGCGATACTGGGCCCACAGGACTCCTGGCTGGTGCTCAGGGGGCTGAAGACCCTCAAGGTGCGTATGGAGGAAAGTCAACGGGGAGCAGGTGCGGTGGCCGACTGGCTGTGCCGGCAGGAGCGGATTCAGGAGGTGTTCTATCCCGGACTGGAGACCCATCCGGGTTTTCATATTCATCATCGTCAGGCCTCGGGCCCCGGCGCGGTACTTTCCTTTACCGTATCCACGGTCGAGCTGACGCGCAAGCTGCTCGAGGAACTTTCTTTGGCGGCCTTTGCCGTAAGTCTCGGCGGTGTGGAGAGCATAATCTCCTACCCGGCGAAGATGTCCCATGCTGCCATGCCCCACAGCGAGCGCGAAGCCAGGGGCATTACCGATACTCTCGTCCGCCTTTCGGTCGGCCTGGAGGATCCCGAAGACCTGATAGCCGATCTGGACCGGGTGCTGAACGGCTAGGCGATGAGTGTTCTTTCGGGGCGGTAGTAAGTACAGACAGCGGGGTATGGTTGCAGGCAACCAGCCCCGCTTTTTCGTGGGTTTTTTTGAAAACTGGCGAAGCTTTAAGCACTTGTTCTCTTGCCGGATCCCGGTGGCGATATGATGCTGCAATTTTAGACTTCTGTTTCCACAACAACTGTTGATTACTTGTGGATAAGTCTGTTGGGAATTGCGCAATATATTGTTTTTTCTACAGGGAAGTACGGAATGCCTAATTCCTGGCCAGTAGTAAAAAACGTAGTTAAATCAATTACATGTAAAATGTGTGGAAATTTCAAAGGGTTAGCGCTGTCGTTCCGGTATTGAAATCTGATATCAATAGAGTTATGCACAGCCCTTTCCTGGATCTGGGGAAATCCTACTGTTTTGGTGAGGGTTTTTGGGTAATTTTATCGAAATGTCGGGGAGTTTGGAGAAGTTTTCAGGGAAGATGCAACAGGTTATCGGGATCGTATGGCAGGGGACGATGCACCAGCGGCAGGGTGCATCGCTTACGACTATTTGCTGCTTCATCTTCTGCTTGGTCGATAGGACAGTGCATGCTGGAATCGTTCGATACGCATCGGGATGCGTCAAGGAGTGATCAGCAAATCAGTGGCGTCGACGGTTCGGGAATTGGTCCTGACATCTGGCTCAGGATTTCGTTATCCACTTTCGATCGGGATTCTTGACGTGCAGTCGCAGCACCGTGCCGCACTGCCTGCAGAGATCGGCCAAGAGATCCTCCGTTCCGGTGAGCAGGACCGCCTTCTTGTACTCCAGACCGGTGGTCCCGACTTCGACAGCTTGTGAAACACTGATGTTTTTCACGATGTCGGTACTGCCACAGGTCTGGCACTTGCTTGGAACGGATACTTCCATCTACCACTCCTGGCTCAACGGCCGGAAAATTTCCCGACCAAATTCGGGCTAATCTCGAAGACTTCAGCTACTCAGCGAATTCGATCCCAGTCACCAATGTCGGCGGGCAAGCCAAACCTGGAAGGGTCGCCGCACGATGGCCAGGGAGTGTAGCCGCGGGCCAGGTCCTTGACTGCTTGCTGCGGGTTGGCAAAGTTGCCAAGGTATTCATTGCCAAACAGGGCATGATAGCGACCTTTAAAGCATCTAATGCAGAATGCGCCGACACGGGTTCTGAATATCCACATTTTTCTACCCTCCTGAATGTTTTATGGGGCTCCGTTCTTGTCACCAGTATATCACGTGAGGATGGGAAAGAAACCGGGCGAAGAAAATTCCGGCGGGTGACCCCGTTAACGGAATGCCAAAGGGTAGAGAACGTCTGAAGTTTGATCCTCCTTAGCGACTCCTACAGAGTACTTCAGCGGTGCCGCTACGAGAAAGTAACACAGCAAATTTTCATGTAAAGGTGGGTGCTTGCTTCGCGCTGGTGACAAAGTCGAAGGGCAAAGAGGGAAACCGTGCTGAGGCTGTTTGGTAACAAAAAACCGTCCTGCCTTTAACGAAATCGGACGGTTTTTCTGATAAGAGGTGCCGATTCACTGCATATTTATGACAGCTTCTGGCCACTTTGCAAGTATGCAATCTTGGCCCATTAGGTCTCCCAAGTCAACAAATCAAGTACGCCCCACTGTCCTACCATCATAGTGATTCTCCAAATAGCTAATGATGGCAGGAGTATCGCATATTCAGCCAGTTAGGCTCAGACTCATGTCTTTTGGGCAACAGGCCGTTGAGACCTGACTCTTTTGTCGCTAGAGTTGATCAACTAATTTTGCTTTTCCGGAATTAAAAATGGTATCGCAGGCCCATAAGTATGCCGTGGGCGCGAAGAGGAGCAGAGGTCCCGCCAATTTCTTCCATGCTGACGGACCCATCCCTCAGCATGGTTCCGGCGCTGGTCTTCACCCGTCCCAGGTCACTATAGCGGTAGGAAAGGTCGAGTATCAGGTGCTTTGTCAATGCAAATCCGGTCCCGGCAGTAAACATGAAGGCCAGATCTGTTCTGTTTCCCGAGGGGATTATGCTGTAGGTATGCCTGGTAAGCAGTGGAAAACGATAGGTCATTGCGTCAAGCCAGTTGGTGGCAAAGCCGATACCACCACCTACGTAGGGCTGGAAACGGGCAAGGCTGATACCGGGCAGGCCATTGATATCAAAATAGAAGTTCGCCAAGCCGCTCAGGGAATCGGCGTTTCCGGAAACGGGCTGGGGGCCGGTAACACCAATAAAGTTTGCCTGACCGGAATACTGCATGCTGGGACGGTAGGCAAGGGCAAGCTCTGTCCGCAGCCACGGCATCAGGCGCATACCGGCAGCGCCCTCCACGAAGACGTAGGTGTCAAAATCTCCGTAGGCTCCGACAGGCCTGCCATCACTGCCGTTGACGGGACCAAACAGTGCTGGACTGCTGTCATCGCTGAAATTGGCATCTTTTAACCAATCGACGCCGGCCGAGGCGCGAATATACCAGTCAGCGCCAAGGGCGGGTGAAACGACGAACACCAACAGAACAAGATTGAGCGTCACGGCATTACGAAAAAACTTCAAGGTATTTCTCTTTCTCCGCGCCATCAGCGCGGCTTTGGGCAGGTATGGAACCGTAAAATTTGTCATGCTTTCACCCCGGACCCGGCAAGGCTCTTTCTTGGCGCTTCCTTCCTGATTCTGAACCGTTCATTAGCATCTAGCAGGCGCCTTTTATCTTCTACGGTCTCGGCACTGAGTTCAGGCACCAGAACAGGGCGGCCAGCGGAATCCAGGGCAACAAAGGTAAGATAGGCGGAAGCAGTATGCCGCACTTCGCCCGTCAACAGGTCCTCCGCCTCTACCCTGACCCCCACTTCCATGGAAGTCCTTCCCGCGCGATTAATGCTCGCCCTGAGCAGTACCAGATTACCGAGAAATACCGGCCAGTGAAAGTCAAGACGATCTATTGAGGCGGTTACGCAATTTTTGCCGGTATGCCGCGATGCAACAACATATGCCGCATTGTCGATCAGTTTCATGATCGTTCCGCCATGGACACTGCCGGCCGGATTCGTATCAGCCGGCAACATGATCTGGGCAAGGACCACACTTGAGTCAGAGACTTTCTTCATTTTACCATCCACAGTACAACCTCCGAGGAACTACCCTGAATTTTAAAGCTACTACCACTATTGTTCGATTAAATTTACTATGCGCCATAGCCAGCTTATTTGAAGTGCGCTTGGGGACGATGGTTTGTTATTAATGGTCGCGACGCTTGCTTTTTTCTCCCTCTCTGTACAGCAAGGGCTCTCCAGACCCATCCTGCAGACCGGTAGTGCCTGTTCTGATCAGTTTGCCCGAATCCAAAAGGCTTGTCAGATGTTGTTTCTGAACACCCGGGTTGATTTTAACCGTTGCTGGACAGCTTTTGCGCCTCAATGCTGATTTCGGAAGTCGTCAGTGACATTTGTTCCGTGGATTTGGTAACCTGCATAACCATCTGAGCTGTATTTGCAAAGTTATCGGAGGCAATTTCAGCTTTTTCACGGATTTTATTAAATATCATCTGTACCTCTTTCGAATAGGGTCTGATCTTGCCCGCTTCTCTCTTGGATGTTTCCGCAAGGGTCTTCACTTCTCCGGCAACGACGGCAAATCCCCTGCCAACTTCTCCGGCGCGCGCTGCTTCAATGGAAGCATTCAGTGCGAGTAAATTTGTTTTGTCTGCTATATCATCGATTGCATTGGCAATCAGATCGAATTTCTCGGTTGTTTCATATGAGGCCAATACTTCTTCCAGAAGTTGTCTGAAATCGTTTTCCTGGGTATGGAACGTCTCGAAAAGGTTTTTTGACCGTTGGGCGATCGAGACATTTGATTCCTCCATCTGGGATAAGGCTGCTATGACGTTCCGTGCAATGTTTATTTCATTCTCGTACCGCTGCTCCAGTGTGTTTTTAAGATCCTCTATCTCTTTACTTTCATCAACGATTAGATTTTGTTTGTAGTGATGGCAGTTTTCGTGTTTATTGAGGTTGTTGAAAATGGCAATAGCCATCTTTTCGCATCCCCCATACCCGCAGGCGCTGCAATTGAATATGTCTTTCTCCGAATACTTGCGCATCGATTTATAGATTTCTTGCAGTTCTTGCGGATTCGGACTTCTTATTATGTTGTTGTCCGCCAGATTGAGGTATGTCCTTGTGTAGAGGCCTTTTTCCCAGAATTTATTAAGTGTTTTTCGTAAACCCCTTTTTGTTCTGTAACTGGCTAAAATGCCTTTCTTTTGGTAGCGTTTCTGCATTTCTCTGTTGCGTTGCTCAATGAATGATTCTATTTCATCGGGAGATTTTTCCTGGTTAAGAGTGCCCGGTCCCCCGTTGCATCCCATTTCGCAGTTCAGGCAGTCTATGAGCAGCGGGGCGGTCCCTTTTTCAATGCTTTCCGGAAGTTTTGACAAATAATGGTATATCGTGGGCACACCCTCAATTTTCCTCGTAATGTCGTACATGCCGGGAACTTCCCGTATCGCTGTTCGCAACAAGCCGCCGGGAGTGGAAAACAGAACGGCCCTCTCGGCGGGCGGGTTATCATAGTCTACGGCGGGAAAATCGTTCAGCCTGATCTTTTGCCGGGTAAGGTAATCATCAATTGCCCGATACGTTACATTGTAGTCACCAAGGCCTGTTTCTTCAAATTCTCTCTTTTTAGCAAGGCAAGGAGAAATTACCGCTACCTTATGATTTTTGTGTTCGGTATAAAACCTTTTGATCATTTTTATCGTATGAAGCATCGGGCTGTCGGCTGGGGCAAGATACTTCAACAGTTCCGGCTTGTAAATTTCTATGAATGACACTATGGCGGGGCACGGTTGTGAGATGACTGTTTTGGGGTCACTGTCTTTTACATGCTCAAGGTATGTCATTATCGTCAGCTCCGCTCCGAAGCTTACATCAAATACCGCCTTTATTCCGATCTTTTTCAGCCAGCCGTTCAGATTGAGGTATTGGCCGGAGAAATTGGAAGCCACCGCAGGGGCGACCACGGCGATGATCTTCTCTCCTGCCTTAAGATCATTCATAAACATGTCAAAATCATCCAGATATACCCGTGCTTGATGAGTGCAAGCTGCAATGCAATTGCCGCAAGCGATACACATATCGGAATTGATTTCGACGAAATCGGAACTGCCGTCGTTGCAGAACTTCACTGGGCAGGCAGTTATACATGCATGACAGTTTACACACTTTTCACTGTTTACCTCGATCACTTTCTGCAGGCTTTTTTTCATTTATTTCTCCGATGGGTACTTTAATAAGTGAGGATTACTTTAAGTATCGGCACAATTGGCTAAAAGTTTAGTTATTTGTTAAATAATTTACCAATAGTAAAAAGTAGTCCGCAAAACTTTTAGACACCATATTTAATCCCCAGCGAGATAAGTATGGTGTCCCCCGAATTTGTGATGCTTAAGGGCCAAGTGTGGATTGCAATGTTGCATACTTTGTAATATTGCAATCACCCTATGCTCCCAAGCCACTGTAATTGCTAGAAGTAATGCCCTTATCCTGTATTTCCGTGAATACCGGTCTTGATTGTTGATCGGCGTCGAATAATGACCCGCTATCGGCACCCAACGTTGACCCACTGATATTCGTAAAACTAAACTTATTACCGCCAGGTGATGTCTTTAAACCGGGTCAATCTTGAGCGCCGATTCAGCCCCGGGTATCGTCACAATAGATACGGAGAGTTCTGCTCGGTCAATCGGCAACGCCCGCGCTTTGACTTTTCTAAGCCATAAGGTACACTTAAAAGTATGTAATGTAAGGAAAACTGAGGATTTAAGGGAAATTTTGGAACCGGAGGCGGACAAGCTACATGGGAGGTGGAAGAGATGAAAGTAACGGTGAAATGTTTTTCCACACTAGTTAAGCCGCATGTCTGTGATTACAAGGACAGTACGGAGCATGAGCTGCCTGCAGGGGGCACGGTCAAGGATCTGATCACAAAACTTGGATTAAACATGGAAGAAATCAAAATCATTTTCGTGAACAGCAAAGAAGTCGATGTTGACACGGTCCTCAAGGATGGCGACGTGGTCGGCATGTCACCGGCTAGTGGCGGAATGTGACCTTTCAACGTCGTCTGTCATTTTGGTTTTTTATTTTCAAAGGGATTGCGAAGTGCGCAACCCTTTTTTCTTGTGTGCCAAGGATGGTTCGTGACGCGTACGGACGAAATTTGAACTTTTGCAGCATTGTGGGAGAAACAAACGCTAAAAAGATTGTGTAAATCCTGTGTGGAAGGCCTGAAGGGTTCCCCTGAGGCCATAGAGGCCCTAAACTCGATGGATTATTGTCTTTACTAAAGGGTCTACTCAGCCTTGGAGTTGACCTGGCGGCTTAGTTGCCGGTCGAACTTCCTCGTTGGAAAGTTGCTTTCCCTGCGCGTTAAATGGAACTTGCCAATTGCGCAGATCTGGCCCCGTTATTCCCACTTCCAGGCAGTCAGTTCATAGGGGGCCGGCTTTCCCCCGGCTTGCCACCACACGACCGCTTCCTCCTGTCTCTCCGTACCATTCACC
>JAQUHN010000041.1 GCA_028683555.1 Geobacteraceae bacterium
TGCCGGAACCGCTGAACCGGTCCCCGTAATGCGAGCATGAGCCATTCTTCCCACCTTCTCAGCCGACAGCGTGGTTCTTCGAATCTTCTTTTTGCTGTTTGCTGACCGTAATATATTGATGCACTTTTTCCGCCATCTTCTGATTTACACCCTTCCGAGCGTATTCATGGGCAAAGCGGATGGCGTTTTTAATCGCTTTCACACTGGAACCGCCGTGGCAGATCATGCCAACGCCGTTGATTCCGAGCAGCGGAGCGCCGCCATATTCAGAATAATCAACTTTCTTGCGAAAGTTTTTAAAAGCTCTTCGAACAAATAAATAGCCAACCATTGAAAGAAAGCTCTGCTTGATTTCATCCTTCAGCATTTTTCCTACAGCTTCGGCAAGTCCTTCCGAGATCTTCAGCACAACATTGCCGACAAAACCGTCACAGACGACAACATCGACAGCACCGCTAAAAACGTCCCGGCCCTCCATATACCCGATATAAAAGGGTACTCCGCGCAAAAGCGCATGGGATTCGCGCGTCAGTTCATTCCCCTTGCTTTCCTCTTCACCGTTGGAAAGCAGGCCAACCTTGGGGCTTTTGACGTCCATGAAGTATTTGGCATATACCTCACCCATAACAGCGAACTGGACAAGCTGCTGCGGTTTACAGTCAACATTGCCACCCACATCCAGGATAAGGGTTCTACCGCGCAAAGTTGGAAATATTGTTGCGATTGCAGGTCTGTCAATGCCTTTCAACCTGCCAAGCAAAAACATGCCAGCTGCCATGGTAGCACCGGAATTTCCGGCACTCACGACGGCATCGGCTTTTCCTTCTTTCACCAATTCGAAGGCAATACGAATTGATGAATCTTTTTTCCTGCGGATTGCATCGGATGCAGAATCATGCATCCCAACCACTTCGCTGGCGTGAACAACGGAAATGTCCAAGCCATTGCAGTCATGCTTGGCAAGCTCCTGATGCAAAACATCACTGTTCCCTACCAGCGTGACGGCAATCCCGAATTCGCGCGCGGCAGCAACAGCCCCCGCCACTTCGACAACGGGAGCGTTATCACCGCCCATTCCATCAACGGCTACTCTCATAGATTACCACCCGGTTTTTGTATAATTTGATTCAAGTACGCGGTAATCAAAGATCCTCAGCCTGAATAACTTCCCTGCCCTTATACATACCACAGGAAGGGCATACCCGGTGAGGAAGCTTGGGCGCTTTGCACTGGGGGCAAAGCGACACATTTGGAGGGGTGAGAAAATCGTGAGCTCTTCTCATATTTTTACGGGACTTGGATGTCTTTTTCTTTGGGACGGCCATTTCGCTGGTTCTCCTTCTATCTTTTTACGGTAAAGTTTTTCAAGGCACTGAATGCCAACCCGCTGCCGGACCGGTCACAGCCGCATTCTCCGGAATTCAGATCGGCGCCACATTTACTGCAAATCCCTTTACATTCTTCATTACAAAGGGGCTTGTAGGGAATTTCCAAAAGTACCTGCGCTTCAATTTCACTGGTAAAATCTATAAAATCACCGTCATACGGCGCTGAAACCAGATCTTCATCGGTCAATGCCACTTCTTCTTCCACGGGCATATCCGATGCTTTAGAATAAAAAACGGTAAAATTTGCCACAAGATCCGTCTCATAGTCGACGAGACACCGGCAACATGCCAATTGAACCCGAGTTGCAACACGGCCGGAAACCCTTATATGGTTGAATTCTTTTTCAACCGTAAAATCCAGCTGCAAAGGTTCAAGAAAAGTGCACTCACCGGCCTCCTGCACAGCAACAAGAGCAGGATAATCGGCTACGGGTTCCTGGCCGGAAAGAACAACCGGCGCCTCGGATACCCACTCAACCTTGATTCTCATAGACTTTCACCTGTTCCGCATCGAAAGTTTTGGAGTATAAAGACATGGCAATTAATTTGTCAAGAAATAAATCCGCGTTAAACCCCGTTCCGCGAACCAAGGAAAGGCTTCGGTGAAGTTCGGAATAAGTGCGGCTTGCACATTACAGTATACTGCCGATAGTTGTATTTTTCATGGCGCCATTCAGTCATCCGTGCGACAACGGAATAATGCGGTATTTTTCAGGAATATCGCCAAGGATGCTTTTTCCGGCGTCCACTGCCGGCAAAGGAAACCTTGCCGTTTGCAGCATTTTCTATTATAAACACCCTCTACAATTTATTCCCGGCGACCGGGAAACAGCGACAGGTGAACAAGAAATGATATCTTTCAAACCATTCCATATCGTACTGATTGAACCGGAAATCCCGCCAAACACGGGAAACATCGCACGCCTCTGCGGAGCAACCCGCTCAATTCTTCACCTGGTCGGCAAGCTCGGTTTCTCAACCGATGACAAAACACTAAAGCGGGCCGGTCTCGACTACTGGAAAGAAGTGGAAATACGGTATTGGGATACTCTCGATGAGATCAAAAAAGCCTACCCGCACGGACGGTATTTCTACACCAGCAAAAAAGCAAAAAAGTCCTACGTTGACGTGCTCTATGAAGAAGGCGATTTTCTCGTCTTCGGCAAAGAAACGGCAGGCCTGCCGGATGACCTGCTGGAGCAGAACCCCGATACGGCCATCAGAATTCCCATCTTCGGAAACGTCCGCAGCATCAACCTCGCAACAGCAACAGGCATTGTCCTCTACGAAGCCTTGCGCCAGACCGGCAGACTGTCGGAAACGTCGTAAACCGACTCGGTCGGTGCAGACGTCTCCTCGACAAACAGTCCCTACTTTACCGTTATCTTCAGGCCCAATTCCCGCAGTTGCCTGGTATCAACCGAGGAAGGAGCCTCCGACATCAGACAAGCGCCCTTCTGCGTCTTCGGAAAGGCTATGACGTCACGGATCGACTCACTGCCGGTCATGAGCATGATGAGCCGGTCCATACCGAAGGCAATACCACCGTGCGGCGGAGTGCCGAACTCCAGGGCATCGAGCAGATAACCGAATTTTGCCCGGGCATCTTCTTCGGAAATACCCAACATGCGAAACATCTGCGACTGGATCTTCTCCTGATGGATACGGATACTTCCGCCACCGATTTCATTGCCGTTCAGAACCAGGTCATAGGCTTTGGCGCGACAGCGGCCGGGATCCGAATCGAGGTAGGGAAGATCCTCATCCATGGGCGCAGTAAACGGGTGGTGCACCGCAACCCACCGTTTCTCTTCATCATCCCATTCAAGAAGCGGAAAATCAGTTATCCAGACAAAACGGTACTCTGTATCGTCAGTCAGCTTGAGCACCTGCGCCAGGCGATTTCTCAACCGTCCCAGCGAATCGTTCACCACCTTCGGCTTGTCTGCGACAAACAGGAGCAGATCCCCCTCTTCAGCCGCAAACGCCGAATCGATCGCCGCAATTTCGTCGGCCGTGAAAAATTTCGCGATGGGAGACTGCCAGCCGTCGGCCGTCATCTTGACATAGGCAAGCCCCTTGGCACCATATATTTTGACAAACTCGGTCAGTTCATCGATTTCTTTGCGCGACAGCCCGGCGCATCCCTTGGCATTTATTCCTTTCACAATGCCGCCGCCGGCAATCACATCTGCAAAAACCTTAAAACCTGCAGTAGCAACAATATCGGAAAGTTCCACCAACTCAAGACCAAAGCGGATATCGGGGTTGTCGACGCCGAAACGTCTAATTGCTTCCTGGTAAGTCATGCGCGGTATGGGAAGCTGAACAGCTACGCCTTGGGTCTCCCGGAAGATCTTCGCCATCAACTGCTCCATGATCGAAACGACATCTTCCCGATCGACAAAGGACATCTCGCAGTCAATCTGGGTAAACTCCGGCTGACGATCGGCGCGCAAGTCCTCATCCCGGAAACAGCGGACAATCTGGTAGTAGCGATCAAACCCGGAAACCATCAGAATCTGTTTATAGAGCTGCGGAGACTGGGGTAACGCATAAAAATTCCCCTGGCTGATGCGTGATGGCACCAGGAAGTCGCGCGCCCCTTCCGGAGTTGATTTTGAAAGATAGGGTGTTTCAAGCTCGACAAAACCATTTTCGGTCAAATATTCACGGGTAATTCCGGTCACCTTTGAGCGGAGCATTAGATTGTTTTGCAAGGCAGGACGCCGCAGATCAAGATAACGGTATTTCAGTCGGATATTTTCCGCGACATCCACATGTTCATCAAGAGTAAAGGGAAGAGCTTTTGACCGGTTCAATATCCTGCAGTCCGATACGATAATCTCCACTGCGCCCGTTTTCAGCGAAGGATTGACGGTCCCGTCAGGTCGCGGCGCAACTTTTCCTTTAATAGCAAGAACGAATTCATTCCTGACGGCTTCAGCTTTCCGGTGAGCATCGGCACAGATCTCAGGATCAAATACTATTTGGGCAATCCCTTCACGATCACGCAGATCGATGAAGATAAGGCCGCCATGGTCACGGCGCCGGGACGCCCAACCCATCAGCACCACCTCTGTTCCTATGTCATCGGCAGACAGTGCACCGCAATAACTGCTTCTTTTCCAGTCACCAAGAAAATCAATCACAGGGAATCCTCCATTCCAAAGTACAATAAATAGTACGAAAACTTATTGAGTATACTGAAAATGCCCGCCGTCTTCAAGGAATAAAGATGACAACTCCACTGCAATAGCGACCAGCCTCGGTCGGGAACCGCCATGTCGAGTATTTCTTGTCAGGGAAAAGCACTCTATCCCTTTGGAAACAGTAGTCTGGGGGGTACAGGGTGATACGCCGCAGTTGACGTATTAATCACAAGGAAGATTTAAGGAAGGAACATTTCTCAACAGGGAAAACACTTCCAGCGCATCCGAATTCCCCTCGAGGAGATAACTCTTTTCGAGTGACTTGATCACGGATGAGTAGAGATCGGCATGCTCGAGGCGAGCACTGGTGATGAAACTGTTATTGGGTTCTTCCGGAAGAAAATCGCCAAGATAGAGATCTTGTGCCGCTTCCAGATACTTTCTGGCGGCCTTGATTTCGCCTCTCACCAAGAGTTTGATGCCTTGCGTAGCATTGCTCCGGAAATCACTGGCATCGACGGAAATGTCCAGGTAATTCAAACGAATGGCTTCACCTTGGGCTAAAACCGGGGCAACACCACGGGACAAGGAAAAGGATTTGCGCAAGCGACTCAACGTGGTCTTGAAATTCTTTTCCCCGGAAGCATGTGTGCAACCGGGCCAAACCGCTTCGATGATTTTTTGTCGATGAACCCACTGATCGCAGGTAACAAGCAGGCAACAAAACAGCAGTCGAGCTTTCTGACTCTCCCAGGCAATTGAAACGGGAACATCATCCAAAAAAATGTTCAAACCGCCAAATGTGGAAACCGACGTCTTCATATATTTTTTTTCAACTTCAACGACATTGTTCATTTTAGTGTTCGCCCGCATCTGAAAACTACTCGTTTACCGGTGGGTTCAAAAAGCAAATAGACCAAAGCCTATGAAAGCTTTACGAAAAAACAAAGAGAATGGAAACTTTAAATCATGAAAACCGCTGCGGAGAAAACTGACTTGTGTTCTATATACCAAAAACAACAGCAAGTCAAATGAGAACTTGAATAATTATTCATTTATTATAGCTAGCTAACAGCAAACAGGAGGTCGGACGAACCGTCCCCCTGGAAACAGTTGAAACTGGACAAAACTTAACAGCTGCCAGGATTTACCGATCAGGCAAAAGAAGTCACGCAGCGCCCGAACTATCGCCACCCGCTCCGCTCCGCAACCGGACGGCCGTATTGGTCAACATCGCGAACTCTTCCAGCGAAAGCGTCTCACCCCTTCGTCCCCTGTCAATGCCGGACTGTTCGAACAACTGATCAATGTCAACCACAGCAGACAAATGATCGATGGACTTCAAACAGTTCCAGAGAGTCTTGCGTCGCTGGGCAAAAGAGGCTTTTACGATGGTGCGAAACAATTTCTCATCACCGACATCGAGACGATTGGCAGGAAGGACGCGAAAACGGAGCACAATCGAATCGACTTTCGGAATCGGCCTGAACGACGCAGGCTTTACCAGGAAAACCTTCTCGATATCGAAGACGAGTCGACAGAGTACCGTGAGAACGCCGTACTCTTTGCAGGAGGGAGCAGCAAGAAGCCTCTCCCCAACTTCCTTTTGCAGCATCAGAATCAATTCGGAAAACAGGGCACGATTCTCGATAAACGTAAAAAGCACCTGGGATGAAATATTGTAGGGAAGGTTCGCTACCACTTTCCAGCGCCCCGGCCAAACCGGGGCAAGGATTCGTGGCAGATCGACACGCAGGATATCGCCATGAACAACCTCGACAGAATCCTTGGCAGCCATCGCCTTGCTAAGCAGCGGAACCAGTTCACGGTCCCACTCAACGGCAACTACCTGGGCAGCCTTTTCGGCAAGGTGCGCTGTCAGCGCGCCTCTTCCCGGCCCGACCTCGAGGACGGCATCATCTGACCCTACGTTTGCAGCCCTGATTATATTGGCAATAACATTGCCATCAACGAGAAAATTCTGTCCAAGAGCTTTTTTTGCCCGGATCTTTTCCATAACGTCAACCCTGCACTCTTTCAGCAAGCGAATCAAGCGACCATACCGTCTTTGCGTCAAGCTGCAATCCGCTGCGGAGACCGCTGCGGAGATAGAAATCGGCCGAAACAGCCAGCATGGCCGCATTGTCGGTACATAACAAGGGAGAAGGTATGAACAGCTCAGTTCCCGTCTGCCGGGCAAGGTCGTTCATCCCCTGGCGAAGGCCGCTGTTGCAGGCAACTCCCCCGGCGACAACGAGGCGCTCGATGCCGGTATCCCGCAGTGCAGCCCTGGTTTTTTCCACAAGAACCTCGCACACGGCGGCCTGGAACGAAGCGCACAAATCATGCAGCGCTACACCTTCTGCCGAAGCGGGATTCTTGCGCACAAACTGCAAGACAGCTGTCTTGAGGCCACTGAAACTGAAATTATGGCTCCCGTCATGAAGCAGGGGACGTGGCAACCTGATACTGTTAGGGTCACCCCGAGAAGCCAGCTTATCGATGAGTGCTCCCCCTGGATACGGCAGACCGAGAATCTTTGCAACCTTGTCAAAGGCTTCGCCCGCGGCATCATCACGGGTCTGGCCAAGCGTTTTGTATATCCCGAAACCATCCACTTGATAGAGGTGCGTATGCCCCCCCGATACCACCAGGGCAACAAAAGGAAACGCGACCTGTTTTTCCAGAAAAACGGCAAACAGGTGACCCTCGATGTGATGGATTCCGACAAGCGGCAGATTCCGCGCATAAGCCAGCGCCTTCGCCACCGAGATGCCCACCAGCAGAGCTCCCGCAAGTCCCGGTCCTTGCGTTACGGCTACCCCCTCAATCCCTTCAAGGGTGACGGAAGCTCGGGACAACGCCTCTTCAATGACCGGCAGCACCACTTCAAGATGCTTTCGGGAAGCAATCTCTGGCACAACACCGCCATAGAGGGCATGCACCGCCTCTTGGGAAGCAATTACGTTTGACAGGACCTTTTCGCCGTCTTGCACAACGGCAGCCGAGGTCTCGTCACAGGATGATTCAATGGTAAGCAAGCGCATAGGAAAACAATGGGGGGCGTGTCCGTCATGCCCCCCTACCTCTCTTTGAAAATGGATCTATTTGTCAACCGTCGGAAGTATTGCTGCAACAGAGCATCCACCCGGAAACTACCGGCAGCGCACAGGAGTAGAACTTCGCCGAAGCCCCAAACCAGCCCGGCCGGAAATCCGGGGTTTCCGAATCAACACTACAACAGATTGGCGGCAAGTTCCGCAAGTGCGGAGCGTTCGCCCTTCATCATGGTAATATGTGCAGAAATATCTTGTCCTTTAAACCTTTCAACCAAATATGTTAAACCATTACTCGAAGAATCGACATAGGGATTATCTATCTGATACGGGTCCCCGGTGAGCACAATCTTGGTTCCCTCCCCGGCCCTGGTTACAATGGTCTTGATCTCATGGGGGGTAAGGTTCTGCGCTTCATCGACAATCAGGTACTGATTCGGTATGGAACGTCCCCGAATATAGGTCAGAGGCTCTATTTCCATGATCCCCATCGCCATCAACTCTCGATATCCCTTGCTGTGGCGCTTTTCCGCCTCATGCCCGCTCAGCAACAGTTCAACATTGTCGAAAATCGGCTGCATCCAGGGAGCCAGCTTCTCCTCTATGTCGCCTGGCAGAAAACCGAGATCCTTACCCATCGGAAAAACCGGACGGGAAACCAGTAACCGGTTATAGACATTTTCTTCCGCAGTCTTGTGAAGCCCAGCCGCGATTGCCAGCAGGGTCTTGCCCGTTCCTGCCTTGCCAACCAGAGTGACAATCTTTATGGAATCATCCAGCAGCGCATCCAAGGCGCAGGCCTGCTCGCGATTTCGGGGGTGAATACTCCAAACCCCTTCTTTTCCCGTCTTGATAATGGGAGCAAGCCGTCGCTGCCCGGACACGAATTTGGCAATTGCAGTGTGGGACGGATTTCCCGCATCTCGCATGACCACATATTGATTCGGCAACAGACCTTCCGCCGCCTCCACCCACCCCTGCCCGTAAAATCGGTCCACGGTTTCAGGAGGAACTTCTATTTCGTTGAACCCGCTATAGAGTTCCGATATATCGACTTTATCCGACTCATAATCCTCGGCGGCAAGACCAATTGCATCCGCCTTGATGCGCAGGTTGGTGTCCTTGGTGACAAGGATCACCGGTATCTGATCGGATTCGCTCTTGGCCTCTGCGGCAACGGCCAGAATCCGGTTATCACCCTTCTGCTCGCTGAGCTCGGGAGGAAGATGCCGCAGCATCTCGCTGTTTATCAGCGTTACCCGCAGTTTCCCGCCACTCTCAAGAGTGATTCCCGACGAGAGGGATCCCTTCTGGCGCAACTCATCGAGAATTCTTGATATCTGGCGAGCATTACGGCCGGTCTCGTTCATATCTTTCTTAAACCGGTCGATTTCCTCAATAACGGTTATCGGAATCAGGATGGTATTTTCCTGAAACCGAAACAAGGCATGAGGGTCATGGAGAAGAACATTGGTGTCAAGCACGAAAGTTTTCATGGGATCCTTTCCGATCAGGGATACATGCAGGCAGAAAGTGTACAATAAATATCATCAAGGATTTGGCGCCGGCCGGACCAAAAGTTCCGGACTCGTCAGGACAGCCCCCCGGTCCGGATCATCGGTTTTGTCGAAAATTCTTTTTTTCCTACCGTTTGCAGCCCCCCCTCCCCACCAATTGCCAATGGCCCGGAAGTCGTCTGAGCCCGCATTGTAGAAGTCATAGAGCCCATTAAGGGAAATATTGTTATCCCAGGCTGCCGACCCTCCGGTATCGGACTGGATGCCGACACCGGTGTTCATGAAAATGAGATTGCCGAATATCTTCACCCTGGAACGGATAAGTTGTACGCCATATTCGCGATTCTCGACAATCCTGCTGGCTTCAAGGGAGCCTTCGGAACCGGTAAGCGCCAGCCCTGTGCCGTTTTTCGTAAAGACTGCGTCCGTAATGGTTAGCTTCGAATCAACGGCATCCAGAGCGCGGCCCGAGTTGCCCGAAAAAGAGCCGCCTTTGAGGTTCAAGGCCCCATGGCTAGCATAGACACCCAAAACGTTATTGGCAAAAGACACATCTCTGACATCCGCTTCGCTGTCAATAAGGGCATAGCCCACATCAGCCCCGGAAACAGTTCCACCCCATGCCTGAAAAAGGCTGTTCTGCAAGCGAGCAGCGGTTGTACAGGAATAAAACACGGTGTTCCGCAAGGAAACCGTCGAGAAGAGCACATCCAACCCGACTCTTGCCCCCTCTAACCGACAATACTCGAACAGGTTATTCTTCTCGCTGCCGAGCACAATAATTCCCCGCCAGGAATCCGGGACGACTCCTGCGGTAGCAGCTTTGAAAAGAATCGGTTTGTCGACTGCTCCTTGGGCGGCAATGCGCCCTTTCACCAGGAGCGTGCCCTCAGCCAAGCCGTTCGGATCGGGAACAAATTGAATTTCGGTACCCGGCCGGATATTCAGTGTGGCTTGAGCAGCAATGGTCAAGGCTCCTTTAACCAGTATCCGTCCGCTCCATGTCACATCTTCGGTAAGAATCGAAGTACCGTACGATTTGTCGTGGCCGACGCCGGCATCATAACAAACCGGCTTTTTCTCGTCACGGGCAGGCGGTGCAGATGGCGGAACAGGGGTTTTGTGAACGGCGTCAGGAGGCTGGAAACCAGTCTTACTTTCCGTCCCGAAGGCCGATAGACTCCGGCCACAACCGGCGCAGACGAGAAGCACAAGGACAAGAAAAATCCTGATAAATTGACTGCAGGGTATCATGAAGGCATCACATTCTGAAGGCTGAGGTGTTATGGAGACGTATCCGGATATGCTTGTAAAGGCTTACCATACTTGATGATTTTTGTAAATTGATATTCCTTTCGCCAGCTCGGCATTCTTTGCGGGCGACGCGTTACGCACCCGCCAATGGATTTAGCTGCTTCGCAAACACAAGCGGTTGCCGTGCCGGGGAAACACAAGGAGACCTTCGGCCCGGCGCGATAAAACGGAAAGCCGCCAAGTGACAATTCCGCCGCGTTCCGCTGCTCCCAGACACGGTAAACCTGACAGATGCCCCGTTATTTCAAGAGGTTATGTTTCTCATGTTAATTTGCTTGACACCCCATATATCTTGTGGTTTATTGCATAACATCACACAAAATGTGGTATTATTTACTATCTATTGAATTTTTAAGCATACAAGAAGGAGGATTGAGTCGCTATGGTAAAATCTAAAGGTTCCGTTCAGACGCTCAAATTGTCGAAGAATGCGGTCACCGTCCTGGAGAAGCGTTACCTGAAACGGGATCGTGATGGCAAGGTACTTGAAAAACCCGAGAATATGTTTCAACGGGTAGCCAACGCCATCGCTTCCGCTGAACTGAATTTCAGCCCCGAGGCAGATGTTGAAGCTCTTGCCGCAAAATTCTACGACATGATCGTCAAGTTCGAGTTCCTGCCGAACTCCCCGACCCTGATGAATGCCGGTCGTGAACTGGGGCAGCTTTCAGCATGCTTTGTTTTGCCCGTTGGAGACTCAATCGATGAAATTTTCGATGCGGTCAAGTATACCGCGCTTATCCATAAATCCGGCGGCGGAACCGGATTCTCCTTCTCCCGTCTTCGGCCGGCACACGACGTAGTAATGTCCACAACCGGCATCTCCAGCGGCCCTATCTCCTTCATGCGCGTTTTCGACATAGCTACGGAAACCATCAAACAGGGTGGAACCCGTCGTGGGGCGAATATGGGCATCCTGCGAGTCGACCATCCGGACATCATGGACTTCATCATGTGCAAGTCCGACCAGGCGCAGCTCAACAATTTCAACATCTCGGTCGGCCTGACGGAAGCCTTCATGAAAGCGGTGGAGCATGACGAGGAATACGACCTCATCAATCCCAGAAGCGGCGAAGTCGCGGGGTCCCTCAATGCAGCAAAGGTCTTCCATCGCATCGTCAAGCAGGCATGGAGCAACGGCGAACCGGGAATCGTCTTCCTCGATCGGTTGAACAGGGATAACCCGACTCCTCACATCGGTGAAATAGAGTCGACCAACCCGTGCGGAGAGCAACCCCTCCTGCCTTATGAATCCTGTAACCTGGGTTCCATAAACCTCGGCAAGATGGTCAACAACGGGGAAATTGACTGGCAAAAACTGGCTGAGACCGTTCATCTCGCCGTCCGTTTTCTCGATAACGTAATCGAAGCCAACAACTACCCGTTGCCGCAGATCAAGGAAATGACCCGGGCTAACCGGAAAATCGGCCTGGGGGTCATGGGTTGGGCAGACCTGCTGATCATGCTGGGCATCCCGTATAACTCTCAGGAAGCCATTGCCGTCGGTGAAAAAGTGATGAAATTCATCAACGACGAAGGTCATGCAGCGTCCCGCACCCTGGCCGTTGAAAGGGGATCTTTTCCGAACTTTGCTGGCTCGATTTACGACAAACCCGAGGCTTCACCCATCAGGAACGCCACGGTAACGACCATCGCCCCGACCGGAACGATATCCATCATCGCCAACGCATCGTCAGGTGTCGAACCGCTCTTTGCAGTATCCTACGTGCGGCAGGTATTGGATAACAATATCCTGGTTGAGGTAAATCCCCAGTTCGAGAAAGTTGCCAAGGAACGAGGTTTCTACTCGCAAGAACTGATGCAGCGCATTGCCGAACACGGCACCATCCAGGACATGGAAGAAATCCCCGAAGACGTGCGCCGGGTTTTCGTCACCGCACATGATATCACCCCGGAAATCCATATTGAAATGCAGGCAGCATTCCAGAGGCATACCGATAATGCCGTCAGCAAGACGGTAAACTTCTCGAACGATGCAACCCATGACGACGTCGAAAAGGTATTCATGCTTGCCTACAAGCTGGACTGCAAAGGGGTCACCATCTATCGCGACGGCTCACGGGACATGCAGGTTCTCTCCACCGTGAAGAAGGATGCCGAACCGGTAACGGTTGACGATAAAAAGGTAATCAAGCTCATCAAACGGGAGCGTCCCAAGGCGCTGAAAGGTTGGACATATCAGATGCAGACCGGTTGCGGCCCGCTCTATGTGACCGTCAATGAAGACAGCTCGGGGCTTTTCGAGCTGTTCACCACCATGGGCAAGGCCGGCGGATGCGCTGCTTCCCAGTGCGAAGCCATCGGTCGCATGGTCTCGCTTGCCTGGCGGAGCGGCGTTCAGGCACGCCAGGTAGTCAAGCAATTGCTCGGGATCTCGTGCCACGCCCAATCCGGTTTCGGTGACAACAAAGTTCTTTCCTGCGCCGATGCGGTCGCCAAAGCCATCCAGGCGCATACCAAACTGAGCGATAGCGAAATCGACTTCGAAGAAAAACCTTTCGAACGGGGAGCCTGCCCGGAGTGTGGCGGTGTTGTGGAACATGAAGGCGGTTGTATGGTCTGCCGGGTATGCGGATATAGTGAGTGCGCATAGAACGCAACGATAGGAATAACAGAAAAGCCCGCGTCACGCGGGCTTTTCTGTTATCATTTTTATCGTAGCGCCAAACCGCAACAGGAGCTACCGTTGACTGGCAAAAACTTCTACCGTCACCGCTTTAACCGCAATGCCTCATCATAGACAGTGCCCTTCGGCGCCCCGGTTTCCAAGGCAACCTTCCGTACCGCATCCTTGACTGAATCCCCTTCGGTAAATAGATAGCGCTGAAGCAACTCCGTCACTACGTCTTCGCCAATCGCCGCGACTTCCTTTGCAGGAGCAATCAGCAGGACAATCTCCCCTTTTACCTGTCGCCCCTGCAGGGCATGAAGAACCTCCGCAACACGTCCTCTCAGCAATTCTTCATATATTTTCGAGATCTCACGCGCGACAACCATGTCCCGATCACCGAAAATCTCCCGGATATCCAAGAGTGTCGCCATAAGCCGGGTCGGAGCCTCATACAATACCAGCAGGCGTTTTTCCTCCTTCAACACGGCAAGCTTCTCGCGTCTTTTCCCCTGCCGGTTCGGCAGAAAACCCTCAAAGACGAAGCTATCAGTGGGAAGACCGGAAACCGATAGTGCGGCAATTGCGGCACAGGCCCCGGGAACAGGAACAACAAGGATCCCGTTCGCAACGGCATCGCGCACTAGTTGATAGCCGGGATCGGAAATACAGGGAGTACCCGCATCAGAGATCAGAGCGACGGAAAGGCCTTCCTTCAGCTTATCCAGGATTATCGACCCTTTAATATTTTTGTTATGGTCGAAATAGGAAGTGAGCGGCTTTGAAATACCAAAGTGGGTAAGAAGTTTACGGGAATGCCGGGTATCTTCGGCAGCAATAAGATCAACCTCGCGCAGGATCCTCACGGCACGGAAAGTCATGTCTTCGAGATTGCCGATGGGCGTAGCCATTATATAAAGAGTTCCGGTTTTCATGATGGATAAGAAGAGTCCTTGCTCAATAGGCCAGATCGAAAGCGTCTTTAATGTGTTCCACGACAGGCTTTCCCTGGCCAAACAGCAGTGCCAGCACGTCAAAACGGGCATCGACCTCCGTCAGCCGGTTTTGGGCCAGGTAGGACAGGGCCGCCTTGGAGATCTGGCGCTGTTTGAAGGGTGTAATGGACAACTGCGGTGGTCCGTAGGTAGTAGTTCGACGGGCTTTCACTTCGACAAAAACCAGGAACGAACCGTCACGGGCAATAATATCAATTTCGCCACATCGGCAACGATAATTTGTCAGCAGAATCTTGTATTTCAGTTTTTTCAGGTAGGAGACGGCAAAAGCCTCTCCCTGTTTCCAAAGAGAATCTTTTTTCAAAGAAGCGCCGATGCTCATCGCCGTCCTCTCACATGTTCCCGTACACCGCGAAAAGTCAGCCGGTGAACCGGACAGGGTCCGTGAACCGCCAGTGCGCCGAGATGCGCAGACGAGCCATAGCCCTTGTGCAGCGGAAACCCATACTGGGGATACTTTTCGCCGAGGGCCACCATAAGCCTGTCTCGTGTCACTTTGGCAATAATGGATGCGGATGCTATGGAAACACTCGCCGAATCCCCTTTTTTGATTGTCTGGGCCGGGATGGCAAGGTCTGGAGAAGAAATACCGTCAATGAGAAGGAAATCCGGAACAACCTTTAAGGCGAGAACAGCCTCCGCCATGGCATGCAGAGTTGCCTGAAGAATATTGATTTGGTCAACGAGCAGCGGATCGCCAAAACCGACGCCTACAGCAAGCGCCTGGCCGATTATTTTATCGAACAAGATATCACGTTGCCTGGCAGTCAGTTTCTTGGAATCGTCGATTCCGGCAAAATCCCCATCAGGAGGAAGGATTACGGCAGCAGCTACGACCGGCCCGGCCAACGCACCGCGACCAGCTTCATCGATACCTGCAATGGCAGTGCAGCCGCGACGCATGGCACGTCTTTCGAACGCCAGCAGGTCGCGGGGAGCGTCTTCGAATAGAGTTCCAGACATGGCATCCCCGTTGTGCGGAGCCCGGGTATCGCGAGCCCCTTTTACTCCACAAAAGAGAAGGCCCCGGAAGACCGGGGCCCATGGAGTCTGTTATTGAGCGACGTATTTTTTCTCGCGAATCCTCGCAGCCTTGCCGCGAAGTTTTCTCAGATAGTAGAGCTTTGCCCGGCGAACCTGACCACGGGTTACGACCTGAATTTCAGCAAGGGAAGGCGAATGAAGTGGGAAGCAGCGTTCCACACCGATACCGTTGGAAATTTTCCTTACGGTAAAAGTTTCACGAAGGCCGCCATTCTGACGCTTGATAACAACACCCTGGAAAGCCTGAATTCTAGTCTTGTCGCCTTCCACGATTTTTACCTGAACCCGTACCGTATCACCAGGCTTGAACGGGGCAATATCTTTCCTCATCTGCTCGAATTCTATAATGTCAATCTTGTTCATTTCTTTCCTCCCCTATGTTTTACAGAGTTTTTTCGTTTATTATTGGTAACTGTCACAACTCGAACAGTCTGTTAGATTATTTCACACCGCAAAGCCGGTCAACAATGATTGAGGCAGCGGAACGCACCGACAAATGGTTATATTCGCCCCTGCCGATAATGGGGGCCAATACATAATCGGCACCGGCAAGCACGTCTTCAGTCACCCCCCACCCGGTTCCCAACAGGAGCAGGTAGTTGGTTCCTTCCTTTTTTAACAAGCCCGACATTTCTCCATAAGAAATGCCTCGTGGAGAGCCCTTTGCTCCGGTGGCAATCGTCCGAACGGGCCCGCCGAATTCCCGTTCCATGTCTGCCAGAGCATCCTCAAGGGAAGCGGTGACCGTCATCAAATCAAGGGCAGCTTTCCTTTTCGGGTTATACTGTGCCCCCCACCCCTCCTGCCAATGACGGGAGATGCGGAGCGCCAGTTCCTGCTGCTCGGGATGAGGAGTAACCACATAATAACGGACCAGGCCGAAGGTTCTGGCAAGTCGTGCAATATCATGCAGGTCAAGATTGGTGACAGCCGTTGCCACGATCCGTCGATTTTTATCGTATACCGGATAGTGGAGCAGGGCAACAGCCAGCTTGGCTCCAGTCAGGTTTTCAGTTTTGAGTTCCTCCACCGTCGCGAAGCATCCTTAGATAGTGTTTGTCTTCCTCGGTCAGATCAGCCTCATCAAGCAGTTCACGCCTCATGAGCCAGGTTCTGCGAAGAGATTCCCGACGTCGCCAGCACTCAATCTCCCGATGATTCCCGGAAAGAAGTACCGGAGGAACCGTCAACCCGCGAAATTCCGGCGGTCGCGTATACTGTGGGTATTCAAGGAGACCATTACCGAAGGAATCTTCTTCGGCAGATTGCCGACTGCCGAGGACACCGGGAAGGAGCCGCGAGACAGCATCCACCAAGACAATCGCAGCCGGTTCTCCACCGGTCAGGACAAAATCGCCGATGGAAATCTCCAGATCGACAAAAAGTTCCCTGACTCGTTCGTCGACACCCTCATACCGTCCGCAGATGATAATCAGGCCGTCTTCCAAGGCCAGTTCCTCGACAAAAGACTGCTTCAGCGGACGCCCACCAGGGGTCAGCAATACTACCTTTGACAAAGGACGCTCCGCTTTGACCGACTCAATACATGCGGCCAAAGGCTCAACCTTCATCACCATACCGGCGCCACCGCCGTAGGGATAGTCATCGGTCACCCGATGCTTGTCAAAGGCAAAATCACGAATATTATGTGACGAAATTTCAATCAGTCCCTTTTCAACCGCATGCTTAATGATACTGTCGGAGAATGCTCCCGAAAACATATCGGGAAAAAGGGTCAACAGATCGAATTTCATAAATCCAAAAGTCCATCGAGCGGACGAACTATCATTTTTTTAGTTTTCAGATCAATATCCAGAACCACTTCTTCGGTAGCCGGGATGAGAACTTCACGATCACCAGCTTTTACCACATAGACATCGTTGCTTCCCGTTTCAAGAATATCCACCAGGTCCCCGAGAATCTCTCCATCTTCAGTCTGAACGTTGAGACCGATCAGGTCGTACCAATAGTACTCTCCATCTGAAGGCGCGGGAAGTTGGTCACGATAGACGTAAACCTCCCGCCCCGTCAGGCAGAGAACCTGGTTAATATTGTCAAAACCCTTCAACGTGACGAGTGCTCGCTTTTTATGTTCAGCTGCAGCTGTGATCTCGTATGATTCGTACTCTCCTCCAGGCGCACAAAGCAGAAATTTGCGCAAGGAAGTGATGCTGGCAGGGTCGCCGGAGTACGCCACGATTCGTAGCTGTCCACGTACTCCGTGAGTTCCCAGCACCTTACCAATGAGAATCAATTCACTCTTTTCGGGCATTATTCAACTATCTTGAGAATCGCCTTCTTGTTGCTTTTCGTCGAAACCGCGTTGAGGAGAGTGCGAATTGCCTTTGCTGTTCTCCCCTCCTTGCCAATGATACGTCCCATGTCTTCCTTGGCAACCGTCAGTTTGATAACGGTTGTTTCGTTCTCCATTTCTTCGGTTGCATTCACCATACCTGGATCGTCGACAAGAGCCTTGGCAATGATTTCTACGAGTTCTTTCATGACGGCATCCTCTGTGCGTGTGGAATATCCGGCGAACCGGAGCAACGGAACATCATGCTGCCTTATTTATGAACTTCTGCCAAATACCGGCTTTTTTCAGAATCTGTTTTACGGTATCAGTCGCCTGAGCACCCTTGGCAAGCCACTCAAGGGTTTTGCTTTCTTCGAACTTGAAAGCGGCAGGATCCTGATTCGGGTCATAACTGCCAACCCGCTCGATGAATCTTCCGTCCCTTTTGTACCGCTCATCAGCAACGACAACCTGATAGTACGGTTTCTTTTTAACGCCGGCGCGGGCAAGTCTGATCTTTACAGCCATTGTATCCTCCTGTTTTTATACTTCTTAAGTTATTTTGTAGGTAACGTATGTGAAGAAGGGAGAAACGTTAAAAAGGAGACATTCCCTTTCGCATCCCCCCCATACCCTTTAACAGTCCTTTCGGACCCATTTTCTGCAAATGCTTTACTACCTTGAGAGCCTCGGCGAAGCGCTTCAGCAACTGGTTCACTTCCTGTACCGTGGTACCACTGCCTTTAGCGATTCGCAACCGGCGACTGCCATTCAGGATTGACGGATTCGAACGCTCCTCACGGGTCATGGAATCGATGATTGCCTCGATCCGCTTGAATTCCTTTTCGCTCGGCTGCGCTCCCTCCATCTGTTTCATGAGCTTTCCCATCCCCGGTATCATGCCCATGATCGACTCAAGAGAACCCATCTTCTTCATCTGCTGCAACTGGTTTCGGAAGTCCTCCAGATCATACTGGTTTTTCTTCAGTTTTTTCTGGAGCTTCTGTGCCTCATCCTGGTCAAAAGTCGCCTGAGCCTTTTCGATAAGGGTCAGGACGTCTCCCATGCCAAGGATGCGGGACACCAGTCGATCGGCATGAAAAACCTCAAGCGCATCGAGCTTTTCACCAAGTCCGACAAATTTAACCGACTTACCGGTAACCGCTTTTATCGAAAGAGCAGCGCCACCCTTTGCATCACCATCGAGCTTGGTAAGAATGACCCCGGTCAGATCAAGACGCTGGTCAAAGCCTGTTGCCACATTCACCGCTTCCTGGCCGGTCATTGCATCGGCCACCAGCAGGATTTCAACAGGATCGACCACATCTTTAATCTTTGCCAGTTCCTCCATCAGGACTTCATCGATCTGGAGGCGGCCGGCGGTATCGAAGATTACCGTATCGAATCCGGAAAGGGAGGCATACCGCAACGCCTCACGGCATATGTCCACCGGATCCTGGTCAGCACGTGAGTCGAAAACTTCCAGGGACAACTGGCGCCCCAGGGTCTTCAACTGCTCGATCGCGGCGGGGCGGTACACATCAGCCGGCACCAGCAGAGGCCGTCTTCGCTGAGCCTTGAGATGCCTGGCAAGCTTGCCGCAACTGGTTGTCTTGCCGGAACCCTGCAAACCTACGAGCATGATGGCGACAGGAGGCTTTGCAGCCAGATGGAGAGAATTATCCTCTCCGCCGCCCATCAAGGCAACGAGCTCTTCATGAACGATCTTGATAACCTGCTGACCAGGTGACAGACTTTGCAGGACCTGAGCACCGATCGCACGGTCCTTCACACGGCCGACAAAATCCTTTACTACCTTGAAATTGACATCGGCCTCCAGGAGAACCAGTCGGACTTCCCGCAAGGCGTCCTTGATGTTCTCCTCGGTCATGACCCCTTGGCCGCGAAGTTTTTTAAATACCTGGTCCAGCTTGTCAGAAAGACTATCAAACATGTAAATATCTCAATCTTTGCCCCTAACAGGACCGCCTTTTACTACCTCTATAAATAAAACTACCGCCTGTAAAGCGGTTCATACTAATTGAATGACACCTGCCTTGTCAAGCTAAAAAATAGCGCCGATACAGGCCCGTACCGGTTCTGCCAGCCCCTGTCGCAGCGGAGACCGACAGTCTCTCCGGATCTCCCCGTCGACCGAAAACCCTGCCTGGCTATTCCTGCACGACATGGCTGACAGCCGCCGGAACGTCCTCGACAAACAAGAATTCCAAATCCCCCTTCACCGTATCCGGAATATCCATCATATCAACTTTATTCCGTGCCGGTACAACAATTTTTTTCACCCCAGCCCTGCGGGCGGCAAGAACCTTTTCCTTCAGCCCGCCAATGGCAAGCACACGCCCGGAAAGACTTATCTCGCCGGTCATGGCAACATCGCGCCGCGCAGGACGATTGGTAAGCAGCGAAACAAGGGCGGCAGCCATGGTTATCCCGGCCGACGGACCGTCCTTCGGAATTGAGCCGGCCGGAACATGAATATGGATATCGGTATTCCGGAAAATATCCTTGGGGATATCCCATTCGGCACAATGGGCGCGAACGAAAGAAAGGGCGGCCCGGGCCGATTCCCGCATGACCTCGCCCAGCGACCCGGTAAGAATGAGCTCGCGCCGACCGGGCATCAGGGTTGCCTCGACAAAAATGATATCCCCGCCAGTCTCGGTCCAGGCAAGACCTGTTACCACCCCCACCCTATCCTTTTCCGCGGCCACTTCATTGAAAAATTTACGCGGACCGAGAAATTCCTCGACAACAGCAGCGGTGATCAACTCACGGGTTGGCTTGCTCTGGGTTGTTTCCTTGGCAATCTTGCGGCAGATAGAAGCAATGCTGCGCTGCAGATTTCGCACCCCGGCCTCGCGGGTGTAATCCCTGATAATCCGGTAAACAGCCGCAACTTCGAATGACGGTGGTGACGAAGCTAATCCGTTTTCCTCAATCTCCTTGGGGATAAGAAACCTGAAGGCGATTTTCTCCTTTTCCTCATCCGTATAACCCGAGAGATTCAGCACTTCCATCCGGTCGCGAAGGGGGGGCGGAATCGTGTCGATCACGTTTGCCGTGGTAATGAACATAACCCGGGAAAGATCGAACGGCACATCAAGATAGTGGTCCGAAAAGGAGAAGTTCTGCTCCGGGTCAAGCACCTCAAGCAGGGCACTTGCCGGGTCTCCCCGGAAGTCGAGACCGATCTTATCCACCTCGTCGAGCATAAAGACGGGGTTATTGGCGCCGCAGCGGTAAATTTCCTGGATAATGCGTCCAGGCAACGCTCCGATATAGGTCCGGCGGTGGCCTCGAATCTCGGCCTCGTCCCGCATTCCGCCGAGGGAGAGACGGATGAATTTTCTATTGAGAGCCCGGGCAATCGACTTACCGAGACTGGTCTTGCCGACGCCGGGAGGGCCGACGAAACAGAGAATCGGCCCTTTCATCGAATCCTTGAGACAACGTACCGCCAGGTACTCGAGGATCCGCTCCTTGACTTTTTCAAGATCGTAATGATCTTCGTTGAGCACTTGTTCCGCGAGGTTGATATTTCTATTGTCAGTTGTCGCGGTCTGCCACGGCATGCCCACCAGGTAATCGAGATAGGTGCGGGATACCGTGTATTCGGGAGAAGCGGGGTTTATCTTTTCTAACCGGTTAATTTCCTTATCGGCAATCTTCCTGACCTCGCCGGGCATGCCGGCGGCAACTATCTTCTTGCGCAATTCCATCATTTCGGAAATCCTGGAGTCATCCTCGCCAAGCTCCTCCTGAATATGCTTCATCTGCTCACGCAAGATATATTCTTTCTGGGTCTTGCCGACCCGCTTCGTCACCTCCGCCTGCACCTCCCCCCGTACTTGCAGCCGCTGAACCTCGTTCGTCAGGGAAATATAGACTTTTTTCAGTCGTTCGATAGGATCGACGGTATCGAGCAGACTCTGCAATTCGTCCAGGGAAAGCGTGACATAGAGGGCCACAAGATCCGAGAAGCGGGCAGGATTATCAATGTAGTCAATCATCTTGAGCACATCATCGGGCAGTGGCCGGCCATAGGAAAGAGCAATTTTCAGCAGGGCATTGAGACTCTGCATCAGCGCCTCGGAAACCACCGACTTTTCCGCGAATTCGCGTACCGGCTCGATACGGACCAGGATAAAAGGGTCTTCCTGCAGAACTTCCTCTAGCTTAACTCGCGCCATTCCTTCCAAACTGAGCTTTGCGCCCCCCTCCGGCAGCTTGATGAGCTGGTTGACCTTGCAGACCGTTCCCGTATCGAAAAAGGTGCTGGGCTGAATCGTTTCCTGGCCCTCGCGACGACGGAACAATGCCACGAAATTATGGTAACGCATGGCATTTTCAAAGGGAGCAATATCCTCGTCTTTCAGAAACAACGGAAAAACCATATACGGGAAAGCAACCATGTCATCAAGGGGATACAGCGGCAGGATATCGGGAATTGAAGAAAGGACTGACTCACTCATAGCACACCTCAGGTCGAGTCGGGAATTCGAGACACGGATAACAGCTCATAATCATTCGAAAAGGCTACCAGCAATCTCCATCGTGTCAAGCTGGAACCGCCGTAACGGGCCGGTTGCAGGCTTTAGAAGATAAGCTCACCCCCTCGATCACAGAGTACTTTCCCCATGCAGCGTCTCCCACTCCTGGTACAGGGATGCAATCCGGGAAGTCAGGTCCTCGTGTTCCCTGGCACCTTCCCTGGCCCGGCAAGCGTCGCTGAAATAGTCCGGTTCACCCATGGCCTGTTCCAGGGTGGCCAGTTCCGATTCCGACACCTCAATCAGCGTCTCCAGCTCAGAAAGCCTCTTGAGCCGCGCGCGCTCCTCGCGCTGGCGCCGCTTATCCTCTTCCCGCGAAAGCAGGCGCTCCTGCTTCGGGGAAGCTTTTCCGCTGGTGACGGACTGGGATGGCGGGATGACGCGTTCTTTCGCCTCGCCCAATTCAGCAGATTCCACTCCGCTTTTCGCCAGGTAATCTTCATAGTTGCCCGGATACGACAGAATCCCGCCCCCGCCCACGGCAACGGTTCGAG
>JAQUHN010000042.1 GCA_028683555.1 Geobacteraceae bacterium
ATCAGTATTGAGTCCATGATCCAGAGTGCCAGAATCGCGGGTGAAACCGTGCCGATCGTAATAATGACCCATGAGGCCCGTGAAAGTGGCATCAGAAGTGCTTTGGATGAAATTGATTCTTTTGACTTTATCAAGGAAAAAAGCAAGTTGATCAGAATAGAAGACGCTTTGCAGTAAACCGCTCAAAGCCTGCAAAACCGGAGGCACGTTATCTCTGCCTGTGAGCGAGAACGATTTTATTGGCTAAAGACCGTGTCGTTGGAAAGTTTGGCTGGTCTTTATGCAATTCGACCCTGTCGGGTTTGAAACAGGAGTGAATGGAAATGATGCGGGGTGTTCGGTTCGTCACCTTTTTTCTGACGGCAGTAGTCCTGATCTTTTTGCTTTTCGGTTGTCTGCCCAAGGAGATTCCCCCTCCCACGGTTGAAAAGCCGATCAAGGTTGCTTTGGTGCTTGGCGCCGGCGCTGCCAAGGGTTTTGCCCATATCGGCGTGCTCAAGGTGCTTGAGTCCAATCACATACCGGTCAACATGGTTGTCGGGACCAGTGCCGGGAGTTTTGTCGGCAGTCTCTATGCCTATGGTTTTACCGCATTTCAGTTACAGAAAATATCGTTTGATATCGAACAGGGTGAACTGATCGATTTTACTATTCCCGACAATGGTTTCATCAAGGGGGAAAAGCTGGAGGGGTATGTTAACCACATGCTTCGCAATACCCCGATGGAAAAACTGCGAATCCCCTTTTATGCCGTGGCAACAGACATTCAGAACGGCAGGGAGATGGTTTTCGGCTCCGGCAATACGGGTGTTGCCGTCAGGGCCAGTTGCTCGATTCCGGGGGTTTTTGCCCCGGTTGTGGTTGGCGGCAGGATGTATGTAGACGGGGGAGTGGTGAGTCCGGTTGCCGTGGAAGCCGCACTGCGGCAAGGCGCTGATGTGGTGATTGCCGTTGATATTTCCGGGGACGGTGAAGCGCCGAAGCCGCAAGGAACGGTTGGTACCATTCTTCAGTCAATCGGCATCATGTATGAAAAAATCGCCACCCACCAGTTGCAGAAGGCGACCGTGGTAATAAAACCGAAAGTTTCTGCAATTGGGTCTGCGGATTTTTCAAAACGCCATGAGGCGATCCTCGAAGGGGAACGTGCTGCAACTGCTGCCATGCCGGCAATCAAGGCTGCCATATCCTCCTCGAAAAATGCGGGCAGAAGATTGTAATCCTTTATTTTGTGCGTAATCTTTACCAGAGAGCGGATAGTCCTATTCTATGAAATGCTGTGATCCTATAAAAAAAATAAAGCTCTTGGCACCGGCAAAGGTGAACTACCGACTGGATGTTCTTCGCAAACGGCCGGATAATTATCATGACTTGCGCATGGTCATGCAGCGTATTGACCTCTGTGATGAGATTGAAATAGTCCTTTCTGCCACAACGGGGATCCGGGTGCGCTGCGATCGCGAGGATGTGCCCGACGGTCCCGGAAACATTGCCTGGCGCGCTGCGGAGTCGATGCTGGCAATGACGGATGCCGTAAGCGGGGTTGACATTACCATCACCAAGAAAATTCCCATGGCTGCGGGTCTGGGTGGCGGGAGCAGTGATGCCGCCACAGTGCTGATGGGGCTGAATGACCTCCTGGACCTCAAACTCACCGACAAACAGTTGATGGCAGTCGGGGTTACCCTGGGTGCGGATGTGCCATTCTTCATTTTTAAGAAAACCGCCTTGGCTGAAGGTATCGGTGACCGTCTCTCGGCTTTGGAGGGGCTGCCACCGGCTTGGTTGGTACTGGTCAACCCGAATGTCCATGTCTCCACCGCTTGGGTATATCAAAATTTGCAATTGACAAACAAGGATGATGTCGTTAAACTGCCAAAGTTTTGCAATAGAATTGAAGATATCTGTTCTTTGCTGTCTAACGACTTGGAGCAGGTGACCATTGGCCGTTTTACCGTCATCCAGGAGATTAAGGATGCCTTGACGGCCAACGGTGCGCGCGGCGTTCTCATGTCCGGGAGCGGTCCAACCGTGTTTGCGGTTTTCGACTCAGAGCAGCAGGCACGACACTGCCAGAGGGAAATTGCGCGAAACAAGGCGTGGTACTCCCTTGTCACCCACACATTGTAGCATTGACATCCGAAAGCGTTTTTTGTTACCTTCTACTGGCGTCAGGAAACTTCCGGATTCCAGGATATTAGCAGCTCATGGACGTTCTTTGGATGCCACACCTTTTTCCGACGGTCAGTAACAATACTATTGTTCGGTCAACACATTGGGGCGTCGCCAAGCGGTAAGGCACCGGATTTTGATTCCGGCATTCCCAGGTTCGAACCCTGGCGCCCCAGCCACCCTTTTTTAATAGAACAATCACAGCGCATACTTTGAGGTAGTGATGGAAGACAAGATACGTATATTTTGCGGCAATTCGAATCCTGTTCTGGCAGTTAAGATCTGTGAAAAGCTGGGAATCCCTTTGGGTCAGGCCAAGGTCAAGACTTTTTCCGACGGCGAAATCCGGGTAGAGATCGGGGAGAATGTTCGCGGTAGGGAAGTGTATATTGTCCAGTCGACCTGTTCGCCGACCAACAACAATCTTATGGAGTTGCTGATCATGATGGATGCCCTGAAACGGGCCTCGGCGGCAAAAATCACGACGGTAATTCCTTATTACGGCTATGCTCGACAGGATCGCAAGGTGGCGGCCCGTTCGCCGATTACCTCCAAGCTTGTTGCTGATCTCCTGACAACTGCCGGCGCTGACCGTGTTGTCACGATTGATCTCCATGCCGGCCAGATCCAGGGCTTTTTTGACATTCCGGTTGACAATCTTTATGCGGCTTCGGTGATTCTCGAATATTTGAGGAATAATCTGGTAAGTGATTCAACGGTCATTGTGTCGCCCGATGCGGGTGGTACCGAACGGGCCCGGGCATTTGCCAAACGTTTGGGGTCCAATCTTGCAATTATCGATAAGCGCCGATCTGGGCCGAATATTTCCGAAGTGATGCATCTCATTGGCGATGTTCGCGACAAGGTCGCCATTATTGTTGACGACATGGTTGATACGGCCGGTACCTTGACGCAGGCGGCCAAGGCACTTCGAGATCACGGCGCCACCGCAATATACGCCTGTGCGACACATGGTGTTCTGTCTGGCCCTGCTATCGAAAGAATCGAAAACTCGGATATTGAGGAGATGGTTATCACCGACACCATACCGCTCAATGAGGTTGCAGCGCAATCCAGAAAGATCAAGGTTCTTTCCGTTGCGGGCCTGCTTGCTGAAGCTATTCGAAGAATCCACAATAATGAATCGGTGAGTTCCCTTTTTGTGTAAAATTGAAAACTTTACATACATGCTGTGTAGAAACAAAAAATCTAACGCGGAGGTTGTATGGATCAGAAAGTTGTAACAATTGAAACAAGGGATTCGTTTGGGAAAAATGTTTGCCGCAGGCTGCGAAATAAAGGGTTGGTCCCTGGTGTTGTCTATGGCAAGGGAATTGAGACTGTCGCTGTGTCTGTTGACAGGAAAGAATTGCAGGCCGCTATTGCTGGTGAAGGTGGCATCAATAATTTGATTAGTCTGAAGGGTGGCGGTGTCCTCGACGGAAAGATTGTCATCGTTACCAACTTGGCTCGAAACTCTCTCAAGGGTAGCACCTTGCACGTTGATCTCCATAAAATCAGCCTGCAGGAAAAAGTAAAAGTGAAGGTTCCGGTAACTATAACAACGATTGCCCAAGGGGTTAAAGAAGGCGGTATGCAGGATATCGTCATGCATGAAATAGAGATCGAGTGTCTGCCGACGGAAATTCCTGATCATTTAGATGTTGATGTGACTGAGCTGGCTCTCGGTGCGTCGCTGCATGTTTCCGATCTTCGGCCACCAGCTGGTATAAAAGTGCTGGAGGATCCGAATGCAACGGTAGTCAATATTATGGGCAAGGCGAAAGAAGCAGAGGAAACCGTTGAGGAAGAGGCGTAGTTTTCTGACACGTGCTCTGGAATGTGAAACATGGCCGTAAAACTGATAGTAGGACTGGGAAACCCCGGTTCGCGATACCAATGGACCCGCCACAACGCGGGTTTCATGGTTTTGGACAGACTTTCGCCACAAGCAGGAATTTCGATTGCCAAAAAAAGCTTTTCCGGCTTCAGTGGTGAAGGTTTCTGGCACGGCCAGAGTTTGATCCTGTTGAAGCCGCAGACTTTTATGAACCTTTCCGGTCGTTCCGTTGCTGAAGCCGTTCGGTTTCATAAAATTCCCAGCGAAGATATCATTGTCGTGCATGATGACCTCGATATCCCCTTTGGTCGTGTTCGTTTGAAAAAAGGGGGCGGACATGGTGGCCATAACGGCCTTCGCTCGATTGTTGCCGCTTTGGGCTCTGGTGACTTTAACCGTTTACGTATCGGGATAGGGCGTCCGCTGCATGGGGATGTGGTTGATTATGTCTTGAATCCGTTCTCTGCCGCAGAGGTGCAGGGGTTGCTTGCTGTGCTGGATGGCGCTGTTGATGTTCTCGAGTCGGTGTTTTGTCACGGTTTCGATAAGACGATGAGTCTCTATAATAATAGGGATTTTCTGGCTGACTAGGATTGCGCTCCATGGTGGGCGATTACATGAGGATATGAGAAAAGCAAGTCAATACGAATTTTGTCTTGATGTATTGATCTATAATTGATACATTTATCACTTTGACCGGCGTAAAGCCGTTCTCCTTGCTCCGGGCAGGTCCGGGGCTCATTTAACCCGTGAGGAGGAAAGTATATGAGGAGTTATGAGACGATTTATATCGTCCAACCAGACCTTAATGATGATGAATTTAAGGTGCTGTCGGAAAAGGTGCAGGAAACGATTACCTCAATGAACGGTGAGTGCAGCCGCCTTGAGGACTGGGGTTCGCGAAAGCTTGCCTATCTGGTAAAGAAGTTTTCCCGCGGTCGGTATTTCTATCTGAATTTTGAAGGTGATGCTCCATTGGTTGCTGAACTGGAAAGACGTCTTCGCCTTGATGATAAGGTTCTTCGCTTTCAAACCGTCAAGCTGGAAAAGGGCATGCCGGTTCCAGCTCCGGTTGCCGAGAAATCTGCCGTTGAGGAACCTGCAGTTGAGGAACCTGCGGTAGTGGCAGAGACGGAAACGACCGAGTCGGTAGAATAACATTACGGGAGGCATACATAGATGAGTACAGAAAGAACACCTTCAAGGGGACCTGGTGGACCCCGTAAAAAAAGAAATTTCCAGCGGAGAAAGATTTGCCGCTTTTGCGCTGATAAGCAGATAACCATTGATTATAAAGATCCTCGCACCCTGCGGTCATTTATCAGTGAGCGCGGCAAGATTGTTCCCCGGAGAATCTCCGGAAACTGTGCGAAACATCAGCGACAGATTACCGAAGCAATCAAGAGAGCAAGGAATATCGCACTTCTTCCAATTGCTGCCGGGCACGTGATGCCCTGACAGACTGCTGAAAAACCAGGGTGAGGAGTCGACCTTGGTGATGCGTAGCGCTTGCTTCCTTGCTAATCATCCCTGATGAGTCTCGGAAGCGAGTTCTCCGCTCGCCTGTATCGGGCCTTGCTTATGACGTTCTTCAATTGTCTGAAAGGTATTCTGTTAGATGAACAGTGCTGGTTACGCGATGATTGGAGCTGTAGTGAAAGGGAGTTTGCTGACCTTGGCACTTTTCTTTCTTTACAGCACCATTCCTTTTTTGGGCGCTTTTGCCGGTATTTTCGTTCCGTTGCCCTGCATTTATTACTCGTTGAAGTACCAACGGGTGACTGGGTATGCAATAGTGCTGCTGATGCTTTTTACCCTGGCGCTGCTTGACGCGTCAAGCGTTCTGCAGTATCTGGTTCTTAGTGCTGTCTGCTCATTGGTTCTTCCTGAGTTTCTGGCTCGGGGTAAAGGGAGCATCCGGTCGCTATTTTATACTGCTGGACTGAATGCTTTGCTTGTTGCCGTATTGGCAGTCATTGCCGTGGTTCTGTTTAATGTCGACATTGACGGCCATATGCGCGCAACGATTCATGATGCGATCTCTCAAGTTGGCGAAACGTATCGTCAAAGCAGCCTTACCGGGCAGGAGCTTCAAGGCCTGGAAGATGGATTACGCGTCACCGAAAAGTTCTTTGTCAGGATGTATCCGTCAGTTTTCCTGATCTTTCTCGCTATCCTGGCAGGATCGAATCTCATCATGTTGCGGCGTCTATCCGGTTCGCTTGGCAAGGACATATCCTTCGGTACTTTTTCGCTGTATCGAAACCCGGACTTTCTGGTATGGTTGGTTATTGTCGCCGGCTTCACTCTGCTGACAGACAGTACCGTGCTGACAACCATTGCTTTGAATGTGCTGGTTGTTCTGTATTGCCTGTATTTTGTCCAGGGATTGGCTGTCAGTCTCTGGTTTGCTAAGAAGATAAAGCTTTCTCGAGTTCTGCAGGCCATTTTCTATGCGCTGTTGGCTTTGCAGCCTCTGTTAACGATTGTTGTTGCTCTTTTCGGCCTGACAGATCTGTGGGCTAATTTCCGTGCACGAAATAAAAAAGAAAACCTGTAAAATCAGGCTAGGGAGGATTCAAGATGAAAGTAATTCTGAAAGAAAATATCGAAACCTTGGGAAACATCGGTGATATTGTCAAGGTTGCACCGGGTTATGCCAGGAATTATCTGGTACCCAAAGGATTGGCGATAGAAGCCACAACCCGTAACGCTAAAGCTCTTGAGCACGCCAAGCGTCAAATGGAGTATAAGAAAAATAAGGTGCTGGAATCGGCAAAGAATATTCTCGAAAAAATCGAGGCTACAGCCCTCACTCTTGTACACCAGGCCGGTGAGGCTGATAAGTTGTTTGGTTCCGTAACAAATATGGAGCTTGCTGAGGCACTCAAAAACAAGGGTATTGAAATTGATCGGAAGAGGATTCTTCTTTCCGAACCGATCAAGAGTCTTGGCGAGTATGAAGTTCCCGTGAAACTTCATCCTGAAGTAACCGCAACTCTCAAGGTGACGGTGACGAAGGCTGAGTAGCCGTAACAGGATTTGAATCAAGTGTGAAAGCGAGGTGGGTAGAACTCCTGCCTCGTTTTTTCTTTGTAAAAAAAAGCACCTGCTCTCATGGAGAACAGGTGCTTTTTTTGTTCGGATCATGGACACCGGTTTGGCTTGAAAACCGGTGTCCATGAAGTCCTTTTTGTTATTCGGTTTTGTCTACATAGATGATGCAGTCAATGATGGCATCAACACGGCGGTTTTTCTGCCGGCCCTCTGCAGTTTTGTTGGAGGCAACCGGCTTGGTGTAACCGTAGCCTTTGGTGGAGAGACGTTCGGCCTTGATGCCGAATTTCTCTACCAGGTAGTTCTGAACACTCTCAGCACGTCTTTCAGAGAGCTTTATGTTGTATTTGTAACTGCCCCTGTTGTCAGTGTGGCCTTCGATGACGGCGGTTGTTTCGGGGTATTTGTTCAAGAATTCTGCAACTTTGCCGACGACATCGTGATACTTCGGTTTAACATCCGATTTGTCGTAATCGAACTCAATTTTCAGTGTCATGCAGATCTTTTCAGGTGTTGGTGCCGGTTTGACCGGTGGTGGCGGCGGAACAGGTTCCGGTTGCGGTGCCGGGGCTGGCGGCGGACATACTGGCGGTGCCGGCTTTTCCGGCGGTCCGAACAGGAAGGTGAGACCGAGGGAGTATTCCCAGTTGTACATCAAGCTTTCTCTGTCCTGCATGAAAACGGGGAAATAGCTGACTCGTTGGTCTAGAACCCGGTTCGGGATATAGGCGTAGTCGCCTGCTTTCTTGCCGTCAAAGATGAACAGTTGCCGAACGTCAGCCCTGATAGCGACGGAATCGGTGATGAAATACTTCAGACCGCCACCGACATTCGCGGTCGGTGAATAGGCGGTGTGATTGGTGTTTTGATAGGTGAGCTGCGTGGCTCCACCACCCACGGCCAGGTAGGGCACCAGTTTCTGTGAGGGCTGGAAGTTATAGAGGAGGTCCAATCGGTAGGAGAACGCGTTTACGTTGCCGAACCCCTTGGTTGACTTGGTTGGTACGTAGTTGAAAACACCTTCTGCCGCGAAATTGTCGGTGAAGTCATAGCCCAGTCGCAGACCTATTACGGGTGCGGTGTGAAGGCTTTGAACACCATCGAACGTGTAGCCGCCAACATATGGCGACAGGGAGACTGCCCCGGCCCGCTCTCCTGCCAATAGCGGGGGTGCCGCGGCAAGCGATGCGAGAAGGGCAAACAACAGCGGAAACAATAATTTTCTCATTTTTTCCTCCTTTGTTGGTTAATACCTTTAACAGGCAGTGAAAGAAAGCTCTTGAAGCTATTTAGCGCATTTCCGCCAATTATTAAATTCTAAAAAAGAATATCTATGTCTAGTGATAATGTCAACTAATTGAAATGAAAATTTGGCTTTATAAAAAAATATTTTTTCCGAAATCTCATAGCACTCTTGTTTGAAAATATTTCGGTGCTGTTTTGCCTTTCACGGCCCTGCTGCGGGTAGCCACTCTGCTGCAATATGAATGAACCAAGACCATTTCACTTTCGACCCGGCGACATGTTGTGGTCAATTTGCCGTGTCACGTTTACGTTCTTGCCTGTCATGGGAAACCAGTCTCTTCTTGCCCGGTTGATATGCTTTTGCAGTACGCAATGATATGCTGTAAAGATCTTGAACCGGAGTGCTTCCAAAAATATTGACCGGGTTACGCATGCGGGGTATAGTATCCAATTCGTTTGGGTTGTTTCTTTTCTGGACTTTTGTTTTCAAGGAACAAATTAGTGTCCTGCGCGGTTAGCTCGCCGCATCCATTCCAAGGGGTTTCGCTTTCTGGCGAGGCCTGTCTCCCAGTAATGGCAGGGATCTTATGGTGGCAATAATGCTGTCGGCGGTTGTAGGAACCGGGATTTCAAGGAATGAGTTAGCTGCATGGGACGCTAGTGAAGGATGCTGGTGAAGTGATGTCGATTGTGAATATGCGAAAACTGCCGCCCCAGAGTCTTGAGGCCGAGATGTCGATTCTTGGTGGAGTACTACTGGACAACGAAGCAATCAATAGGGTTCTGGATGTTCTCGTGCCTGAGGATTTCTATCGAGAAGCTCATCGTAAAATCATGCGGGCAATGATAGAACTTAACAGCCATCGCGAGCCGTGTGATCTGATTACGCTTACCACCGTGCTCAAGAAAAGGGGGGAACTGGAGGAAGTCGGTGGTGCTCCCTACCTGGCTACCCTGGTTGATTATGTCCCGACTGCCGCCAATATCGCATATTACAGCAAAATTGTTAAAGAGAAGGCGATTGCTCGCAATTTGATTAGTGCTGCGACGGAAATCGTTACTGATGGATACGACGATCAGTCCGAGATTGAGGAATTGCTGGATAAGGCGCAGAAAAGCATTTTCGAGATTGCCGAGGACAGGATCAAAACGCCGTACTACCAGGTGAACCTGATCTTGAAGGACACGATCAAATATATTGGCGAACTGTATGAGAAGAAAGAAAGCACCACCGGTGTACCGACCGGTTTTATTGATCTTGATCTGAAAACGGCCGGTTTTCAGCCTGGAGACCTGATAATCATCGCAGGACGTCCTTCCATGGGCAAGACAGCTTTTGCGCTGAACATCGCCCAGTATTCGGCAATTCATGCCGAACCTCGCCATTCTGTTGTTATTTTTTCGCTTGAAATGAGTAAAGAACAGCTTGTGACGCGTCTGCTCTGTTCTGAATCACGGGTTGATGCCAGTCGTCTCCGTACCGGTCATCTCGTGGACGGCGATTGGGACAAGATCATGCGTGGCGCAGACAAACTTTTCGAAGCAAAGATTTTCATCGATGACACACCTGCCATCTCTGTCATGGAAATGCGCGCCAAAGCGCGAAGACTGAAGGCGGAACATGGTGTCGGGATGATAGTTGTGGACTATCTCCAATTGATGCGGGGGGGGAGTTCTCCCGAGTCCCGACAACAGGAGATTTCGGAAATATCCCGTTCACTGAAGGCCTTGGCAAAGGAACTGTCCGTACCGGTGGTAGCCCTTTCCCAGTTGAATCGCGGCTTGGAGAACCGTACCGATAAACGACCGATCATGAGCGATCTCAGGGAGTCCGGCGCTATCGAGCAGGATGCGGACGTGATTATGTTCGTCTACCGGGACGAGGTCTATAACAAGGAAAACCCCGATGTGAAGGGTAAGGCTGAAATCATCATCGGTAAACAGAGGAATGGTCCGATCGGAACAGTTGATTTGACATTTTTGGGCGAATTTACGAGATTCGAAAATCATATGGTTCGCTCCGAATATTAAGAAACGTAATCGTAGCTTTGGCTTTCATTACTGTATTGTAGATACGAGGTGCACATGATAGATCCTGCAGCGCGCATCAGCCCTTCCGCACAGATCGAAACCGATGTCGAAATCGGTCCGAACGTCATCATCGGTGACCATGCAAGGATCGGCAGTGGTACGAAAATTATGGCGAATGCCGTGATCGGCCCCTGGACGAAGCTGGGCAGCGACAACATCGTTCACTATGGCGCAATTCTCGGCCATGATCCCCAGGATTTTGGCTACAATGGCGAGGAAACCTTTCTTGAGGTAGGGAACGGCAACTGTTTTCGCGAGTATGTAACGGTTCACCGCGGCAACCGGGAGGGAACCAAGACCCTGATCGGCGACAACAACTATTTTATGGTGCAATCACATGTGGCGCATAATTGCATGATCGCTGACAATACTATCATTGCCGGAGGGACTCTTCTTGCCGGGCATGTTACCATTGAAGACCGGGCGATAATTTCCGGCAATTGCGTAGTCCACCAGTTCTGCCATATTGGCAGGCTTGCCATGATGCGGGGGCTATCCCGCACCTCGCGGGATGTTCCGCCTTTCTGCATCATGGATGAGACCCATACGGTGCGAACCATCAACCTTGTCGGTCTTCGACGGAATGGCTATGACTCCTCACGGGTAAGGGCGATCAAGAATGCCTTCAAGCTTCTTTTTCGTGCCGGTCCCAATATGCGGGAGAACGTGGAACGAGCCGAGTCGGAGCTGGAAATTACCGATGATGTTAGATATATGCTTGAATTTATCAAGAACTCTAAAAGAGGGGTGTGTTTCGGCCGCAGTAAGGGCAGTGCCGATCTCGAGTAGCGGAAAGGAAAAAAGCTAATGACAAACTATAATCCATTGCGGAGCCTTCCGGGTCCATCCGGTTACACTAAGGGTGATGTCTTTGTCCTGTTTGGGGAACTTTTCGGCCGGGGATACGCAAACGGGCTGGTGGATGAGGCCCGCAAAGCAGGTATGACGATTATCGGCATTACCGTGGGGCGGCGTGACACCGATGGCTCTCTTCGTGCTTTGACCGATGCCGAACTGGCTGCCTCCGAAGAAATACTCGGCGGGAAGATCATCAATATTCCTCTCGAAGCCGGCTTTGATATGGATCGCTCCGTGTCGGGAATTTCCCCGGTTGATCAGTTGAAGGGGATCAAGACCGACGGCTGGGATTCTGCCGAGTTTGACTGGGAAGCGATCGAGCAGTCCAGGAAGGCCGGGATTGAGCGCTTTACCACAAATCTTGCCAAGGTCATGGAGGAGATGGATGCACTGATACCGGATGGGGTCAACGTCCTTTTCTCCCACACCATGGCAGGCGGAATTCCTCGAGCACGGATTCTTATGCCGGTGCTGAACAGAGTTTTCAAGGGGCAAGGAGATCGCTTTACTCCCTCCGAGGTGTTTTGGGAAACAGCTCTCGGGAAACTTTGCAGCATCTGTTTCGACGAGGTGACGGCCAACACTTTCCAGCACCTGGTCGAATTTTCAAGTAAAACCCGTGAACGTGTCGAGTCTTCGGGGAAGAAAGTTGCCTATACCGCATACGGCTACCATGGCTGCGAAGTTCTCATAAACGGCGTTTATACCTGGCAATCCTATACCCCCTATCTGCAGGGATGGGCCAAAATGCGCCTGGAGGACATTGCCTCGGCCGCATGGGAAAAGGGTGTGCGGGCCACGGTGTTCAATTGCCCGGAAATTCAAACCAATTCCAGTGCTCTTTTCCTTGGAGTTGAAATTTCGCTTTATCCCCTGCTTGCTGCATTGGAGAGGGAAGGCGGAGGGCCAAGTCTCGAGCGAATAACGAGTGCCTGCAGCCAGTTGCTCAACGAAGGAACAACCGTGCAGGAACTGCTTGCGCAAGCGGATCGGTACCTTGCCGACCCGCTCCTCATACCATCTCATGACTACGCCACGTGGCCGCATCATAATACGTCCGAACAGGCCTCGCTCATGCTGAACAGCGCAACCAGCATGCTGGAGATGAATAAAGACCCGAAAAACATCGTCTGTGCCGAACTGTCGCGAGCCGTTTTCCAGGCTGTCGGCCGGTTGATGTTCCGAACCTCCTGGCAACCGGGCGCGCCGGTTTTTTGGTTAAACCATGAAATTGTCGCCCGTGAGATCGTTGCAGGAGGGTAGTTTCCCTTTCTGTCAGCTGATGGTCTTAGCAGAGCAATCTGCTGCCTATCCTCATACAGGGGCGACCCCTTGTGCCGGCCTTGCTTGGACGGTAGCGGGGGCCGCCCCTGCAAGTTTTTGTGTAAAGCAGATGGTAAATAAGAATTGGAAGAAACTGGAGAGCTGATGCCCAAGAAAGTACTTTTGGTAGATGATGCTGCGATGTTTCTGGAGATCCAGAAGGATTTTCTGAAACTGTCGACCCTCAGCGTCGTCTGCGCCAAAGACGGTCTCGAGGCCCTGGAAAAGGTTAAAACTCTCTTGCCTGATCTCCTGGTCATGGACTTGCACATGCCGAGGATGAATGGTGCCGAGTGTTGTGCAGCCATCAAGGCAGACCCTGAGCTTTGCTCCATTCCGGTCATTATGACCACCAGTGCCGGGAAAGAGGATGATCATGAACTTTGCCGGAAGGCGGGGTGCGACGGATTACTGACGAAACCGATCGAAAGAGGGCTGTTCCTGGATGCAGTTCGACGCTTTATTCCCGAATTGGATCGTCGGGAGGTTCGGATATCGTTCACCGCCAAGGTCCGTTTTCAGGCGTTTCGCGTAAATATGTCGGGAACCATTATGGATTTGAGTGCTCGCGGCATTTATATCGCCACGGATTTCGACCTGGAGGTGGGAACGGAAGTCGTGTTGGCGTTTCCGGTTTCCGCTGAAGATGGCTCCCTTGTCCAGGCAAAAGGAGTTGTCCGCTGGCAAAATTCGGGGTCGGCCAGAACCAAAGAAAACTATCCCCCGGGATTCGGCCTCGAGTTAACAGCACTCACGGGTGAGTCGCGTTCCATTCTCCAGCGATATCTTGCCAAAAGGGGCGTTTGAGGGGATCTGCACAGGGTGACTTAGCGCACCAGTTTTGCCAGCTTCTTGAACTCTGGAGTTCCTGCCCTGCGCAGCAATTGGAAAAGGACAGTTTCCGTGGTGGTGATGACAGCTCCAGCCGATGACGCCATGGTGAGGCCGACACGCCAGTTTTCCTTTTTTCTGCTGATAACGGCATCGCTTACCAAGTGAACCTGGAACCCTTTGTCAATCAGTTCCAGTACGGTTTGGAGCACGCAGATATGTGCTTCCATTCCGGTAACGATAATTTTCTTTCGACCTAGTTGGTTGATCCTCTCCTGAATTCCTTCATCACTACAGCAGCTGAAACTCATTTTTTCCAAGGGCGCTGTTGCTGCCGCTTCCTTTAATTCGGGCAACGTCGTTCCAAGACCGGCCGGGTATTGTTCGGTAACAAGAACCGGCATGGTAAACTCCCGTGCTGCTTCCAGAAGGATCGACAGATTCCCGGTCTTGGCGGCAAGTACCGCCGGGTCCATGGCTTTGCACAGTTTTTCCTGAACATCAATAACCAGTAGAAGTGTTGAGCCGGGGTCGAGAAAAAGACGGTCAAGATTTTCCATCGCGGATATTCTCTCTTTTTGCAGAGATTGGCGCTTCGACTTCAATCCTTCTTTACTTCAATGTCAAGTTCCTGGATTTTCTTTCTCAGGGTGTTTCTGTTGATGCCGAGGATATCTGCCGCTTTAACCTGGTTTCCTCTGGTCTTTTCAAGGACAAAACGAATCAGCGGTCGTTCCATCTGCTGGAGGATCAGGCCGTAGAGATCACCTGACTCCATTTTGTCCAGATTGCCAAGGCTTGATCTCAGTTTCATCTCAACCAGTGCCTCAAGAGAAAGTTCCTCATTGCGTGATGGCGCAGATATGTGCGACCGCAGTCCGGAGAAATCGTCGACTGTCAGGAGCGGGTCAGATGAGAGGATAACGGCGCGTTTGATAGTGTTTTCCAGTTCACGTACATTGCCTGGCCAGGAATAGGCGGAAAGCAGCGTGAGGGCATCACTGGTACACTGCTTGGTGGGCAACTCCATTTCTGAACAGGTCTTTTTCAGGAAATACTCAATCAGCAACGGGATGTCCTCTTTTCGTTCCCGCAATGAGACGAGGTGAATGGGTACCACGTTCAGTCGGTAGTAGAGGTCTTCGCGGAACGCCTTTTCCCGAACTCTTTCCTCGAGATCCTGATTGGTTGCAGCAACAATACGGGTGTCGACAGTGATACTCTGGTTGCCGCCGGTCCTCGTTACTTCCTTTTCCTGCAGCACACGGAGAATTTTTGCCTGCAGGTCGAGGGGCATATCGCCGATTTCATCAAGGAAAATGGTGCCACCGTTCGCCTGCTCGAACTTTCCCAGTTTTCTTTCAACGGCACCGGTGAAGGCACCCTTTTCAAAACCGAACAATTCGCTTTCCAGGAGTTCTTTCGGGATGGCTGCACAGTTGAGCGCGATAAAAGGTTTGCCGAGCCGTTTCGAGTTGAAATGGATGGCTCGTGCGATAAGTTCCTTGCCTGTCCCCGACTCACCCTGGATCAGAACCGTGATGTCGCTTGGTGCCACCTTGCCGATGGTCTTGTAAATCTCGCGCATTGCCTGGGAATTGCCGATAATGGTTTTCTCCAGTTGATAGCGGTCTTTGAGTTCTTCTTTCAGCAGGGAAACCTGGGATGTCATATCCCGTGCCTTGTCGATCTTTTCGATGATGGCGTCGATTACATCCAGGTCGAAAGGTTTGGTGATGTAGTCGTACGCTCCCCGCTTCATTGCTTCCACGGCATTCTTCATGCTCGCTTCGGCAGTCATTATGACGACAAGTAGTTCATTTTTCAGCTCGCGAATCTGATCCAGGAGGTCCAGTCCGGTCAATCCCGGCATTTTTATATCGAGGATGGCCAGGTCGTAGTCCGAGGATTGAATCATCCGTAACGCCTCATCACCATCTTTGGCGAGGTCTACACTGAACCCCTTTCTTTTCAGTGCTTTGGAGAGGACCCATCGCATGCTTTCTTCATCATCGGCTACGAGAATTCTGTTAAGTGGCATATCGCTATCCTTCTGATTTAGTATTTCAAGAACGTATCGTGTTCGTAATTGTTGAAGAGCTGGTCGAGATAAGGTGGAAAAAACGGAAGATTCGCAAGAAGCTCCCTTACCGAACGAGGGGCAGCATCACCGTAAAGGTCGAGCCGCTGCCCGGTTCCGAATCAACCTTGATCATGCCGCGATGTTCGGTAACGATTTTGTGGCAGATTGCCAAGCCCAAGCCTGTACCCTTCGATTTTGTGGTGAAGAACGGCGTAAAGAGGTTTTCCATCATTTCTTTTGATATTCCGGGTCCGTCATCGATGATGTCGATGACGACCATACGGGAAAAACGTTCCCCCTTCTTGGTCATGCTGTAGTCGGACAGGACTCGTGTTGAAATCCGCAACTGGCCGTTGTCACCTAACGCCTCAACGCCATTCTTGATAAGATTGAGGAACAGCTGGGTTGCCAGCGCTTCATCGGCAAGGATCGGGGGAATGCTGAGATCGAAGTCCTGGATAAAAGAGATATCCTTCTGTGCTGCGGCCCTCTTCTGGAGTGTCACGATATCACCTATTACCTCGTGAATATCCACATGGCTCAGTTCCAGCTTTCGAGGGGTGGTCAGGCTCAGGAGTTCTTCGACAATTCTGTTTACTCTGCCAACCTCCTTCAGCATGATAGAGGTGTATTCGCGAAGATCACTACCTGCCGGGAGCTCACGTTCAAGCAGTTGTGCCGCACCTTTAATACCGCCCAGAGGATTCTTGATTTCATGGGCGAGCCCGGCAGCCAGCGCTCCCAGGGTAGACAGGCGATCCGCTTGGCGGACGGCTTCCTCCAGTTCCCTGATGTTGCTTATATCGCGCAGGACAAGGACAATACCGATACTCTCTCCGTTTGCCAGCAGAAGCGGAGAAGTTGTCACGTTGACGGGGGTAACGTGGGGTCCTTTTTTGAGGACAACATTCTCATGATCGGAAATGGACATGCCGGTTTCGGATGTTTTGGCAACCATTTCCAGCAGAACATCTTCTCCCCGGAACAGATCATCAAAGCTGCATCCTTCGGCGAGACGTTGTGATATGCCGGTAATTTCCTCAGCCGCGGGGTTCAGGAGGGTGATTTTATGCTGCCGGTCGAGCACCACGACACCATCGCCAACGCTGTCGATTACATTTGCAAAATAGCCTTTCAGGTTATAGTTACTTTCACTCATACTCTACCTGGTTGAAGAAATTATCAATTGCGTGACGGAGTAGTTGCTTGTCTACGATCGAATTTGCCATGGCCCGAAACCGGGCTGCCCCCGGAAGCCCCTTGACGTACCAGGAAAGGTGTTTTCTCATTTCCGCGACGGCAGACTTTTCACCATAGAGTTCGCAAAGCTGTTCCAGGTGAAAAAGCACCGTGGAACGACGCTCCTCTCTGGTTGGTGCCGTGGGCGTCCGTCCCGCGAGGAGCTCTGCGGCTTCGCGGAAAATCCAGGGATTGCCCATGGCTCCACGTGCGATCATCACTCCGTCACAACCGGTTCGATCCAGCATGTCAACGACATCCCGACAGGAAAAGACGTCGCCGCTGCCGATAACCGGAATTCTTACAGCATGCTTCAACTCCCGAATATTATCCCAGTTTGCGTGGTCGGTAAACATCTGTGCCCGGGTACGGGGATGCAATGTTATTGCATCGCAGCCTTCTTCTGCGGCGATGCGCCCGATTTCCAGGAACGACAGCTCTGCTGCACTCCAGCCGGTACGAATTTTTATGGTAAGAGGACGATTCGTTGCTTTGCGAACCGAACGAAGTATCGCGGCAACTTTCAGGGGGGTTCTCAGCAGAGAGCTGCCGGCTCCTCCGGAAACCACTTTTTTTACCGGACACCCCATATTGATATCAATGAGATCGCAGTTCTCCTCAATGCATCGTGCCGCGTCGGCCAGCGACTCGGAATCGTCGCCGAACAGCTGAATGCCCAAGGGCCTGTCTTCCGGAGAGCTGCGCAAGAGGGCAAGGGTGTTCTTGCCGCTGCGCTTTAGTCCTTCGGCGCTGATCATCTCGGTAAAGCAGAGGGGAGCACCTTGTGCCCTTGCCAGCAGCCGGAAAGGCAAATCGGTTATCCCTGCCATGGGCGCGAGGATAAAAGGGGGGAATATGTCGAGAGTACCTACGGCAAGGTTGTTATGCACTTTTCACTTCTCACGGAACGATGCTTTTGTGCCTAAATTTTAGGCATGATAGCACAGGGTGCAAAAAAGGCAAGAGAATTATTGCTTAACCGGCACTAATCGCCTATTGTTCGTATAATCTGTCGATGGATGATTTTTACTTTGAACGCAGCGTTTATTTACAGGATAACTGGTCTTCCCAATGGTTGGTGAATGACGGGAGGGGGAATGGGGTAGGGAAGGATCCTTGCTTGTGGGACGCCTGTTGCAAAAAAGGGGTTTTTCAACTATTATTGCGTGTCATATCGACAGTGCCAAGTATCTGTTGTATGGCTTTCTTCAGAAAGCAGATACGAAAATGGTTGTCGTTGTCAGCGATCGCGCATCGCCGTATTTGAGAAAATATAATTCAAGTCTGTTTATATGGAGGATGAAATGGGTCTTCTCGATGGGAAAAAAGCTGTAATTTTCGGTGTTGCCAATGAAAAAAGTATCGCTTGGGCAATTGCCCAGGCTTTCAAGGAAGAAGGTGCTGAACTGGCCCTGACGTATGCCAACGAAGCTGTTGCAAAGCGGGTCTATCCGCTGGCGGAAAGCATCGGCGTCACCCAGGTACTACCCTGTGATGTTACACGCGATGAGGACATTCAAAAGGTTTTTTCCGAGATTGGGAAACAATGGGACGGGATCGACATCCTGATTCATTCCCTTGCCTTTGCCAACCGGGATGAATTGAAAGGCTCCTTTCTCAATACCAGTCGGGCCGGATTTGCCTTGGCCATGGATATCAGTGCATATTCTTTGGTAGCACTTGCGAGAGAAGCGTATCCGCTCATGAAGGACAAGGGCGGGAGTATTCTGGCTATGACGTACTATGCTGCCGAAAAGGTGTTCCCTAATTATAATGTCATGGGAGTTGCCAAGGCTGCTCTAGAGGCAAATGTCCGCTATCTTGCCGAGGCTGTAGGTACCGATGGTATCCGGGTAAACGCAATTTCAGCCGGACCGGTGAAGACCCTTGCAGCGTCCGGTGTCGGCGGGTTTCATCAGATTGCCGCGCATATCGAGTCGCGAGCGCCTATGCGCTGCAATATCGAACAGCGCGATGTTGCCAACACCGCCCTGTTCCTCTGCAGCGATCTATCGCGAAGGGTAACCGGGGGGGTCCATTTCGTTGACAGCGGATATAATATCATGGGCATGTGATGTGACATCGTAGCCGATGCTTCTGAAAATACAGGTTCCGGAAAGAAAGGCAGGCACTTCGTTCCGGAACCTTTTCTCTTCTGTTTGGCACTATCTCTTCAGCAGTGTAAACCCTTGGCTTTAACCAGAATACACGCCCTTCGTTGAGAAAGGACTTCACCATAAAACGGCTCTTCGGCAATCTTGCAGGTTTGAAGCCTAGTCACCTGAGTGCATTGGAAAGACTCTATCGTCGCCGTGTTCCTCCTGCTGATCTGGTAACACCGGAACTTGCCTCGCGGATGGCGGAGCTTTCGGTGGAAACAGGGCGCCAGATCGGCGTTCTCATAAACCGGATCGGCCTGGTTGAGTATGTCGTGGTCGGTGATGAGCGTCAGCTTTTCATACCGGAACTCACCGACTACCCCCTCGGGAAAAAAAGGTTGCGTGGTTTGAGGCTCTGTCATACCCACCTGAAGGGCGAAACTCTCTCCGAGGATGATCTGACCGACCTGGCATTGCTTCGGCTTGATATCGTCGCCGCCCTGCTACTTATTCCCGGGAAAAAACCATTTTCATTGCAGGTTGCCTACCTTTCTGTTGACCCCCTCGGATCTTCGCCCTGCCACGTTGATGTGCCCTGTCCATTCGAGCGTTTCCGCATGGACATGCTCGAATTTATCTCTTCACTGGAAAACTCGCTGGAGAAGACCCTGCCGACGGTACGCGAAGTACGTGGGACCGAAGAGCAGGCTATTCTTATTTCCGCGACTCGATTGTCCGGCCCGGATGCCCGGGATTCCATGGACGAGTTGCGGGAACTGGCGCGGACTGCCGGAGTTGAGGTTCTCGACACCATCATCCAGCATCGTCGCGAACTGAACCCCCGCTATCTGATGGGCGAGGGAAAGATGCGAGAGGTTGTCATCAGGGCGCTCCAGCTCGGTGCGACTTTGCTGATTTTCGACCAGGAGCTTTCTCCTGCCCAGGTTCGTTCCATTTCCATGATGACCGAATTGAAAGTCATCGACAGGAGCCAGCTCATCCTGGACATTTTCGCCCGGCGAGCCGTCAGTCTTGACGGAAAGGTGCAGGTGGAGCTGGCCCAATTGAAATATATCCTGCCCCGGCTTACCGGAAGAGGGGTCCAGATGTCACGGCTCATGGGAGGAATCGGCGGTCGTGGCCCGGGTGAAACGAAGCTTGAGACAGACCGGCGGCGAATCAGGGACCGGATTGCCCGGTTGGAACGGGAGCTGAAGGAGCTTTCCCGCGGACGCGATCAGAGACGAAAGAAGCGGGTTAAGGCCGGCGTTCCCATTGTTTCCATTGTCGGCTATACGAATGCCGGAAAATCGACGCTGCTCAATACCCTTACCAAGAGTGCCGTGTTTACGGAGGATCTGCTTTTTGCAACCCTGGATACTGCAACGCGCAGATTGCGCTTTCCTCGCGAGCGCGAGATCATCATAACCGATACGGTCGGATTCATCCGTTCTCTGCCGAAGTCACTTTTGGGGGCCTTCAAGGCAACCCTGGAGGAATTGCGGGATGCGGATCTTCTTCTACACCTGGTGGACTGGTCGAACCCGCGCTTTGAGGAGCAGATACACCAGGTTGAGGAGATCCTGGAGGAATTGCAGCTGTCCGACAAGCCCCGGCTCCTGGTATTCAACAAAAGCGATCTGATCCCGGCCCTGAAGGAAAAGGATATTCTCCTTTTCATGAAAGCGCGTCAGGCGGCCCGAACATACGGCGCCATCGCCATTTCCGCGCAGGATGCGACGACACTAACTCCAATTCTTGAGGAACTGGAGAAGAGGTTTTGGCCCGAGGAAGACGAATAAGCTTTGCCGGGATCGTCACCTGGGTCCGGTTTCGTGTGAAATCCACGGTCCCCTTTAGGTTGACAGTCCGAAGAATCTTCTCTATACTTTCGCACCTGAAATGCTTCCCCTCGGCTCGCTCAGAGAGTTTGTGAGGAAGGGCAAAACCTATGAAAATATTTACTATTACGGCAATAATCTGTTTGCTGGCACTGTCGGCATCGGTTGCTGAAACCATTGCCTCGCAGGCAGTACGGAAGCCCCTTGCCGAATCGTCGGACAAAACCGCACAAGGGGCGTCCGGCGAAAAACGGCCGCGAAAGGTTTCCGTACCTACGTCCCTTTCCGACGAAAAAAGCCTTTGCAAGGCATTGGGTTTGCCTGCCAACGACCTGCTGGTCGCCGACGTTGCTTCGGATGGCTTTGACGAGTTCGAACTGAAGATCCAGGAATATAATCTTCCAGAGTCGGATATCCCTCTCACCATCAATAGCAAGGTTGAGTATTTTATCAACTTCTTCCAGACATCGGGACGCAGTTGGTTTGGTAAATGGCTCTCCCGCTCCGAGCGCTATATTCCGATGATGAAGGAGGTTCTACGGGAAAAATCGTTGCCTGAGGATCTTGTCTATCTGGCAATGATCGAAAGCGGTTTTTCTCCCCATGCCTATTCGCGTGCCAAGGCAGTGGGACCCTGGCAGTTTATTGCCGGTACCGGAAAGCGGTACTCGCTCCGTATCGATCCATGGATCGATGAGCGGCGCGATCCCTTGAAGTCTACGGTTGCCGCAGCCATGTATCTGAAGCAACTGTACAGTCTTTTTAATAAAGACTGGTATCTTGCCGCAGCCGGTTATAATGCCGGCGAAAACAAGATACTGCGTGCCATTGACATGTACAACAGCAATGATTTCTGGGAGCTTGCCGAAGGATCCTATCTGAAGCGGGAGACGAAGGACTATGTGCCGAAGCTCCTTGCCGCAGCCATTATCGCCAAGGAGCCGGCGAAATACGGTTTTGCCGATATCGCCTACCTTCCTCCCATCGAGTTGGACACGGTAAGCATTCCGTCCCGGACCGATCTCGATCTGGTGGCTCAATTGACGGGTGTTTCCTACGAGACTATCCGGGAGTTGAACCCAGAACTCAAGAAGTGGTGTACTCCGCCGGACTATCCCAATTATGCTCTGAAACTGCCCAAAGGAAAGAAAGCCCTTTTCCTGGCCGCCTATGAGAAGATCCCTGCCGAGGAAAGGTATGTCGAACGGGTAGTCTATACCCGCTATCGGGCCAGAAAAGGTGATACGATTGCATCCGTTGCCCGTCGTTTCGGCGCCGATCCGACGGAAGTGGCAGCGGTAAATCATCTGAGCCTGAAGCGCAAGCAAAAGTTGCGTGGCAAGGTTTTGTCTATCCCGGTTAACCCGGTTTGCATACCGTCTGCCGTTACCCAGACCGCTTCTGCACCGGAAAAAAAGAAAAAGAACCAACAGGCTGTACAATACTATACGGTAAAACGTGGCGATACCCTTTCATCGCTTGCCAGACGCTTTAACGTTACGACGAAAGCGATTGCCGGTTGGAATAATCTAAGTCTCAAGGGGATTCTTAAGCCTGGGAGGAGGATTATTGTGGCCAAATCTGGGGAGGCACACTCTTCATAGGGTCGCCGACCCGGCAAAAAGCTCAACTGAAACCATTACCGCCGAACGGTAACGGAAAGGATTGGAACGGATGTATAATCTGCTTATTTCTCTTGGATCGGCTACAGTTGTTTTTGTAGTCCTTATGTTTGCCGTCG
>JAQUHN010000227.1 GCA_028683555.1 Geobacteraceae bacterium
CTCATTTGATCCAAAAGACAATATCCGTGGAGGTGTTCGTTATCTCCGTTTCCTCCTTGACACTTTCAAGGGAGACGTGACCCTTGCTCTTGCAGCCTATAATGCTGGTTTGTCCAGAGTAAACCAGTATGGGGGGGTCCCACCCTTTGAGGAAACCCGCAACTATATCTCAAGAGTTCTGAGTTATCAGAAATCCTATCAAAGCAACTAGGTATTACCAATGGATAGTAACAAGAAGAGTATTCTTAGACACTTGCCCAATTTTCTGACTCTATCTCGTATTCTCGTCGTACCACCCATGGCGATCATCCTGACATCATCATCAAAGTCCGCCGGATTTGATGCCGCCGCACTTTTTGCCATTGCGTCTTTCACCGATTGGCTTGATGGCTACCTTGCAAGACGCATGGGAATCATTACTGTTCTAGGCAAGTTCCTTGATCCAATTGCTGACAAACTCCTGGTAATGGCTGCCCTGATAATGATTATTCCATACGATAGGGTTCCTGCCTGGATGGTTCTTGTCATACTCAGTAGAGAGATTATTATCACCGGATTACGAGGAATTGCATCTACTGAAGGAATTGTCATTGCGGCAAGTAATCTTGGGAAATACAAGACAATTTTTCAGATTGTAGCAATAATCGGGCTTCTCCTACACTACGAATACTACTGGTTATTCGGTATCCAATCTCCTTTTTTTCATGTGAACATGCACAATGTCGGCATATTCTATCTTTGGATAGCGACTATAATCACCATTTGGTCAGGCGTTGATTACCTTGTACGTTTTTATAAAGTACTTTCAAAATAATCCATAGTACGATCCGAAGTCGCGACAGGAAAACTATTGATTGGTAATGTGTAATGAGTTTTCTGGTAGAGACAGAAATTTCTCGTGCTATCAACTTTTCACCTACTTCCTGACACACTTTCGTTCCAATTTACTCCATAGCTTTAACTCAACACAGAAAGAAGCTACCCATTAACAGGAAATGGGCATCGGTAAACTTTTCGTGAAAATGAATTGACAAATTCAGCTGGAGAGATGGATAATCTGTTACACTTCAAACCGTCCTTGATTAAAAACTGGGGGATCCCATGCAGATAGAAACTGATTTTTTGGTAATTGGTAGCGGAATAGCTGGCCTGTCTTACGCCCTGCAAGCGGCAGATCATGGAAAAGTTGCACTCGTTACCAAAAAGGAAATTACTGAATCTGCAACAAATTACGCCCAGGGAGGTATTGCTTCAGTCTTTTCGGAAGAAGATACCTTTGAATCCCACAGCGAAGACACCATGGTTGCCGGTGCCGGTATCTGCCATGAAGATGTTGTGAAAATGGTTGTTGAGGAAGGTCCGGACGTCATAAAAACACTCATCGAATGGGGCGTTAACTTTACGACTCGTGGTGACTCCTACGACTTGACCAGGGAGGGTGGACACAGCAAGCGAAGGATTTTTCATGCTGACGACTTGACTGGCCGGGAAATTGAGCGAGCGCTCGTTACGGCAGTATTTGAACACCCCAATATCCAAGTTTTTGAAAACCACACGGCAATAGATCTTATTACCGAATCCAAAATGATCAAAAGGTCAAAACAACAAAACCGATGTTTTGGCGCCTATGTTCTTGATGTTCTTAACAACAAGGTTAAAACTTTTCCGGCAAAAATCACTCTGCTTGCCTCTGGTGGAGCTGGTAAGGTCTATCTCTATACTTGCAATCCAGATGTCGCTTCCGGAGACGGGGTCGCCATGGCGTATCGTGCCGGTGCACTTATCTCAAATATGGAATTCATGCAATTTCATCCCACGACGCTCTACCACCCACTGGCAAAATCATTCCTCATCTCCGAGTCGGTTCGTGGCGAAGGTGCAATCCTTCGGCGCAAAGATGGCACTCCGTTTATGGAGAAATATCATAAACTCAAGGACCTGGCGCCTCGTGACGTTGTTGCCCGGGCAATCGATAATGAAATGAAAACCTACGGGGATGATTGTGTCTACCTGGATATAACCCACAAAGACGCGGATTATATCAAAACCCGTTTCCCGAATATTTACCGAACCTGCCTGAAATTTTGCCTCGATATGACAAAGGAACCTCTGCCTGTCGTGCCGGCAGCTCATTACTTATGCGGTGGCGTCGTTTCCGATAAAAACGGGGAAACAAATGTTCAGAATCTTTATGCCATCGGTGAAGTGGCATTTACCGGCCTCCACGGCGCAAACAGACTTGCAAGCAATTCACTTCTTGAAGCAGCAGTGTTTGCCGGGAGGGCATATCGACATAGTATCGAAAGATTGAGCAGCACCACATTTGAATTCCCCGAGCTACCGGATTGGGATTCGGGCACAGCGACAGACAGTGATGAAATGGTTGTCGTGTCCCAGAACTGGGATGAAGTCAGGCGATTCATGTGGAATTATGTTGGAATCGTCCGATCAAATAAACGACTCGAAAGAGCTTTGAATCGTATCAAACTTATTCAGGAAGAAATTGCCGAATATTACTGGGATTTTATTATTACCTCAGATCTTATCGAATTACGGAACATTGCCACCGTAGCAGAGTTGATAATACGTTGTGCACTGCAACGTAAAGAATCCCGTGGTCTTCATTACAACATTGATTACCCGGAGAGGGATGATGTTAATTGGAAAAAGGACACTCTTATTCAAATAAATTTTGAGGGATTATGACAATAGATGATTTGCGATGTGAAATAGACCGTTTGGACAGCGAACTGTTGAAGATATTCAATCAGAGGGCACAGTTGGCACTGAAAATTGGTGAATTAAAAAAAACCTCTGGCCTCCCCATATTCGATCCAGGTCGAGAGAAAAAGATTTTTCAGAGAATGAAAAACGACAACCCTGGCCCTTTGGATGATCAAGCAATTGTGAGACTGTTCGAAAGGGTTATCGATGAATCAAGGCGATTGGAACGAATCATGACCGAGGGTGAGAAATAACCTGTATTGAGGAAAAATCATGTTGATAATTATGAGAAAAAGCGCCGACGAAACGGTGGTCGATCATATCAAGGAATATCTTATCACCAGGAATTTCGATATTCACCAATCGACGGGCGCAAATCGGATCATAATCGGTGTTATCGGAGATACCGACGCACTTGACACGCGTGAACTAGAATCACTTAATGGAGTTCTGCAGGTGATCAGAATAATGAAGGAAGAGGGATCCTGAAATCAATACACTTCTACCCCAGCATATCCAACAACCTTTTGAAAATCTCCCGACACGTCTCCACTGGTCGCGTAGCGCACCAGTTCACTTTTCGTTGCTCCCAGCTCAATTGCCGCAACAAGCATAACAGTAGCGGGAATTATACCGCACATTGTTATCCCCCTGCCCTTCACTACTGAAAACATCCCTTCAGGATTCATATTCAGTATTTCACGAATCGCAAGATGGTCCTCATGGCGAGCCACTTGGTCGGGTTCATAATGGGACATGTCAGAACTTGCAATGATAAGAACATCTTTGCCGTATTCCTTGATAGCCTTTGCCAGCGATATCCCCAATGATTTACAAGAGGCATAATCAATAAAGGCAAGACATAAGGGAACAATGGTGACATCAGGTCGCAGGTATTGCAGAAAGGGTATCTGCACCTCAAGTGAATGTTCGTACTGGTGGGCAATGCTGTCTTCCTCCACTAGAGAGGAGTTTTTTAGCAGAAGTTCCGACAGCGGTTGATTTACGGTAACGTTTCCGAGAGGGGTCAGCCACTCGCCGGAAGGGAAAAGTGCTGCCTGTGAGCCCATCCCATGATGGTTAGGTCCAAGCACCACTACTGTTTGTGGAATTTTCACCCGTGCATAGACTGACCCGGCTACGGAACCTGAATAGACATATCCGGCATGGGGAACAATAGCTCCCAGCACCTTTTTTTGCGTGCCACCTCCCCGGACAAACTCGCCCAACTGCTCTCTGAGATGAGATGGATCATTGGTATAAAACTGTCCGGCAACTACCGGTTGTCGTACCATAGCAACACCTCTTTTCCCAATAACTGCTCAGGTATCGTCATCCAGCGAATCTGCTGATCCGTCAAGAGCCGTTTCAGAGACATCCTCCAACGGCAGTTCTTCCTGCTGTTCAAACACCCCTTCGGCTGCCAGATCTTCAATCTCTCGTAATGTTGGTAGTGATTTCAGATCCTTCAGACTGAATATTTCAAGGAAATTACGGGTAGTTCCATAGATCAGCGGCCTGCCCGGGATATCCTTTTTGCCGAGTATTTTTATAAGTTTCTTTTCGAGGAGCGTTTTGATTACGCCACCGGAATCGACACCTCGCAAGTACTCGATTTCGGCCCGCGTAATTGGCTGACGATACGCAATAATTGCCAAGGATTCCAAAGCCGATTGACTGAATCGGGATGATTTTGTTTTCACCAGGCGGCGAACAAAATCTCTGTTTTCCTCCCGCGTTCTGAATTGGAATCCTTTTGAAACTTCAGCAATGAACACACCACGCTCCGGATTGTCATACTCAGCCTGAAGCTGACGAAGGCATACCCGGATATCTTCTCTTTCATACTCTTGAAGTATACCGCAGAGTCTGTCAAGGGACATGGGGTCTTCGGAGATAAAAATCAGGCTTTCCACTATTGACTTAAGTTGCGGTGCTGTCATCTCTATCCTCACCCTGCCCAAGATCCTCAATCGGCTCTACGACAGCTGGACAAATCCAGATGGCTCCATACTGCTCCAACTGACGGACTCGAATCAATTTAAGTTTGCAGAGTTCAAGAATTGCCAAAAATGTGGCGACAATATAATCACGGTCGAGACTGTTATCGAAAAGTTCTGTGAATTCTAACAAATCCTTTTCCTGTAAAAGGGAAAGAATTTCGTTAATTCTCTCTGCAATACTTATGGATTCGGCGCAAACTTCATGAAAACTTTCACGAGGAGCTTTCGCAAGAATGTTTCTGAAGGCCTCAAGGAGAACAAACAGATCGAGTTCAACGGGTTCCTCAGATTTAAGATCATCGGGAAGTTCTTCAGCGGGAAAAGATCGTGCAAAATAATCACGGCCAAGGAGTTTTCTTTCACTGAGAAGAAGAGCGGCTTCTTTATACCTGCTATATTCGACCAATCGTCGAATTAGTTCCGCACGAGGGTCTTCCCCTTCCTCTTCGGTATTATCATCGGTACGGGAAGGAAGAAGCATACTTGATTTAATTTGAATAAGAGTGGATGCCATTACCAGGAAGTCTCCGACCACTTCAAGATTGAGGTCTTTCATCAACTTGAGGTA
>JAQUHN010000043.1 GCA_028683555.1 Geobacteraceae bacterium
CAACAATGCCGCCGCGACCCTCTGCGTTTTGGGCAATTGTGGAGAGGCGGAGCAGCTTCTCGCAGCACACCCCGACCTGCAGGGTGATGCAACACTCCAACATAACTTGGAACAGGTGCGACGCGGCGACAACGTTTTGCGGTTAATGCCGTCGAGCCTGAGGCTCCCGGGGCAAGGAGAACTGGCCACCGATCTTTCTGTCGGCGAAAGTTCCCGTCCCTCGTCGGATGCCCCCCCCTCGGCTCCCTTCACTATCTGCATGGTCGCCAGCGTCGGCAGGATCGATCCGTTCGATAGTACCGGCGGATTGGAAACAGCCATGCGCCACAGCGCGACCGCCCTTGCGGAACGGGGCCATCGCGTGGCACTGGTCGGCAATCTCCATCGTCCACCCGGCTCATATGACGGTGTCGTCTATATCCCCATCAATGCTTGGCGGGCACACGATTTCCCACAATTCAGCCGTGACGTGGACATCCTGGCATTTGCCTCCGGTCCCGATCTCCGCAGTTACGAGGTCGTGCCGGCTGAGGTCCCTAAGATAACGATATTCCACCACCAGAAACTTGCCTTTCTCGGTGCAGACGATCCGCTGATCCTCCTCAATCATACCGCCGATGCGGTCATCTGCGTCTCCGGGGCCGTGCGGGATGACCTGGCGCGAAACGGTGTCCATCAAAGGAAACTTCGCGTCGTGCACAACGGCGTCAACCATCGCGTCTTTTATCCGCGCCCTGTCCACCGCGAGACGCACCGAATCCTGTTTGTCGGGGCCCTCGTACCGGACAAGAATGTGGAGTTGCTTATCCGGGCGTTTCTCTCCGTATCCCCGGAGTTTCCCGGCGCTGAGCTCCACCTGTGCGGAGGAGCCTCGCTATGGGGTGAACCTGAGTATATCGACCGTGAAGCGGTCGCCCGGCTGTCCGAGCGAATCCATTTCCACGGGGTGATATCGCACGATAAACTGGCAGAACAGTATTCACTGGCGTCCATTTGCGTCATTCCCTCGAAGTTCGAATCCTTCAGCCTCGTGTCACTGGAGGCCCAGGCGTGCGGATGTGTACCGCTGACTGCAGATATCGGAGGACTTTCCGAAACGATGAAACCCGGTATAACCGGCTTCACCTATGCCCCGAACGACCTCAATACGCTGGTCGGGGCTCTGCGAAAACTCCTCGCGGCTCCTGAAAGGGTTCGGCAGGCAGGGCTAAAAGCGCAACAATTTGTCGCCGAAACGTTCTCCTGGAGCCGGACCGCACGGCAGTACGAAGAGGTCTTCTTGCAAGCACTGCAACAGGGAACCGGCAGAGAAACTCTGAAAAAACTGCCTGGTAAAACCGCACCGAGGGTTTCTGTCGTCATCCCCTGCTACAACTATGGCCGTTTTCTCCATGAGGCGGTGGAGAGCGTGCTGGGCCAGACATTCCAAGACTTCGAGATCATCATCGTCAACGACGGCAGCACAGATGACACTTCGGTAGTTGCAGAACGCCTCATTGCCGACCATCCCCAGCACCGAATCAGACTCATCAGCCAAGACAACTCAGGGCAGCCGGCAGCATCCCGAAATCGGGGCATTTCTGAAGCACGGGGAGAGTTTATCCTTCCCTTGGATGCAGACGACAAGACAGATCTTACCATGATCGAGAAGATGATTGCCGTGTTGGACAACAACTGCGCCGTGGATATTGTCTATTGCGACACTGTGCGCTTCGGCGATGTAAATAATTCCTACCAGACCGGAGAATGGAATCTCCAGCGTTTGGCAACAATTAATATTCTGAATTATTGCGCACTTTACCGTAAAAAAGTTTGGGAAGATGTAGGCGGATACAGATTGAATTGCGGCTACGAAGACTGGGATTTCTGGATTAGCGCTGCAGAAAAGGGTTTCATGGGGTATAGAATCCCAGAGTATCTATTTTATTACCGAATCAAGAAATCCGGAAGACTTGCGATCGACCAACAGAATGATAAATTAAACAAAGCAAAGATAGTTCATAATCATCCTAAGTTGTATGACAAAGATACATTAGCTTGGGCCAGGCGTGTTCTTACTGTACAATTAAGCCATAGCAGCAATTTACAGGTACTAATTGTTGTTCACAACTTTCCGCCACACTGGTTTGCCGGCGTAGAGAACTATACCTATCATCTTGCAAAATCCCTCAGCAGCCAGGGAATTCAAACATCTGTCCTCTACTCCCACCATCGCGACGGAATACCTGAACCGCCACTAGAGGAAGAAACCTATGATGGAATCAGGGTTTACAAGCTTGTCAGCGACTACAACTCGCCGCATCACTCAGACTTGTCGACCCAGATTACCCATGCAGGCAAGGAAAGCATTTTTGCCGATTTTCTTCAAAGAAACCGATTTGACGTAATCCACTTTCACCATACCAAGGGCATGCCTTTCTCTTTTATCAGAATCGCACGAGAACAACGGCTCCCGGTTTGTGTAACACTCCATGACTTCTGGTTCCTTTGTGTAAATGTTCATCTGTATAATGAACCTGCAAATTCTCCCTGCAATGGCCCTTACACCCTTGAGCACTGCGTACAGTGCTTGCGATCGAAAATCCAGTACCAGGTATCGCCCGAAGAACAGTCGATTTTAAACAAATGGATACACTTCCGCATTTCCCATGCAATGGATATTCTGCAGAATGTAGAGTGTATTGTGTCCCCTTCTCGATATCTTGCCGATATCTACCATCGATTCGGCATTTCAAAGCACATTGAGATTTACCCTCTCGGACTTAACAATCTCAGAAAAAGCTTTCGCAGCACCTCTGCCCCTGTCGTTTTCGGGTTTCTTGGTATGATTCACGATCTTAAGAATGTTTACCTGTTGGCAGATGCTTTCAAAGCAACGCCAGGAGATGCGCACCTGAAGTATTTTGGTAACGGAGCCGACCACCACATTCAAAAGCTCCTTGCAACAATCGAGGGAGATGAGCGGATTTCGTATCACGGCAAGTACTTGCCAGAACAACTCAGTGACATTCTTGATCAAATCGATATTGTCGTACTGCCATCAATGACTGAAAACTATCCGTTGGTGGTCAGGGAAGCATTCAGTGCCGGTGTTCCGGTTCTTGCATCACGTATTGGAGGAATTCCGGAAATTGTCACCCATCTCCACGATGGCATTCTCTTTAACCCGACAGACAAAGAAGAACTGAGAAAATGGCTACAGATGCTCATCGAGAAACCATCTCTGGTAGCCGAGATAAAAAAGAACATCCGACCAGTAAAATCGATAGAACAGGATGCTCAAGAATGGGCACTTCGTTACTCACAATTAAGTGGAAATCCGCCAGAAAAGCTTGTCTAAAAATATTTTCGATAAAGAAACCTGATCTTTCCCTACCCCTTTCGCAAAACGGCATACTCATTGCTGTACAAACAGAGGAATATCAGCAACACCCACAAAGGGGAAGCCCATGAATTCTTTTTCGAGCGGAGAATCCGCACAAAGAGCATATCTGCAGCTGGAAAATACGCTGCAAACCAACCCCCAGGAAGAGTCAATTTCCCGACTCGAGGACTTCCTCAGACAATATCCCGACTTCGCCCAGGCTCACAATGACCTGGCGGTCCTTTACTATCATGCTGGAAACAAGCTGCAGACCCTTGGACACTACGAAAAGGCCGTACGGCTGGAACCAGCAAACAGCACTTTCAGAAAGAATCTGGCCAGCTTCTACTTTGTCGAAATGGGATGGGTAGACGACGCCATTTTCATCTATACCGATATCCTCGCAAAAACGCCTAATGACACCGAAGTCCTGGCCGCTTTGGGCATAATCAGCGTCAACCTCGACCGCAGAACCGAAGCGCGAACTTTCTTCACCCGACTGCTGGAACTGGAACCGTGGAACCAGGATGCCCGCGCTTTCCTTGCCGAACTGGAGCCAGCAGAGGCAGCTGCATACGGTACGCCACCTGCCCCTACCCAGAGTGCGCCAGCTGATCTCGACGCCCTCCTCGCCGACCTGCGGGACACCATTACGAGACTCGAACAACAGAATTCCCCCGAGGACACCTATGCCAATGCCGTTGCGCTGCTGAACCAGGGGAATCAACAGGCGGCGATCTGTGAACTGGAAAAGCTTGTCCAGAGAGATCCATCCCATGCTCTTGCCCATAACGATCTTGGGGTTCTCTACCTGCAGCAGGGAGATACTGAGAAGTCACAGCACCATCATGAACTGGCCGTAAAGGCAGATCCGACCAGTACGACCTTCAAGAAGAATCTCGCCGGTCTCTACTTCACGGAACGGGGAAAGACGGACGACGCAATATTCCTCCTTACGGAGGCCCTGCGGGCGGAACCGGACGATGTGGAAATCCTGACAGGCCTTTATCGTATCGCACTTGCCATTGGCTGGACAGAGGAAGCTGCCACGTTTCTCGAAAAAGTTACCGAACTGGAACCATGGAACCAGGATGCCAGGGAACTTCTCGGCCAACTGCGAAGTGCCAACGGTTTTTTTTTGGCAAGCAACTAGAGGAGGCTGCCATCCCGTCGCCCCCTGACCACACCGCACCCCCAACAGCTCCCTGTAACTCTGACGATATCGAAGGACATCAGGTGAACCGACCACGGGTATCCATCGTTATTCCGGTATATAACAAACTGGAATTCACCAAGGCATGCCTTCTTGCCTTGCAGGCAAACACCCCTTCCCACCTCTACGAAACCATCATCGTTGACAATGCGTCAAACGACGGTACGGAAGAATTCCTGAAGGAGCAATCCTCCCGAATCCGCTTTATCAGGAATGAAGCAAACCAGGGATTTGCCCGGGCCTGCAACCAAGGTGCAAGCGCCGCGCAGGCCGACCTGATCCTGTTTCTCAACAATGACACCGAGCCGCAACCAGGATGGCTCGAACCGCTGATCTATATTCTCGACAGTGACCCTAGAGTGGCCGCGGCAGGCAGCAAGCTTCTCTATCCGGACGGCACAATCCAACACGCGGGGATACTGATTGTGGAGGACCATCCATCCACCGATCTCCTCGTCGCGATCAACGCCCATCAGGGCCGCCCCTCTGACTTTCCCCTTGCCAATCATCCACTTACGGTTCAGGCACTCACTGCAGCTTGCCTGCTGGTCCGCGCGTCGGCTTTTCTCGAAACGGGCGGTTTTGACGAAGAGTACTGGAACGGCTACGAAGACGTTGATCTCTGCCTTAGCCTTCGAGAGACGGAATGGCAGTTGGTGTACGAACCGGCAAGCGTTATCATCCATCACGAATCCCAAAGCGGCCCGGAACGGTTCCGCATGGCGCAGCAGAATATCTCACGCCTCCATGCACGGTGGCTCGGAAAAGTCCGGCCTGACCTAATCATTGATCTTAAAGGAACAGCCACCGAAACCGGGATCGTTCTGGCGCCGTATCGTACCGGCGTCAAGAAACCGGAATTATCGCAAAAAATCGAGAAAAGCCCCGAATCAGTCTCCATCGTCATACTGACCTGGAACCAGCTTCCCTTCACGAAAGAATGCCTGGCGAGCATCGAGCGCCACACTCCGGAACCCCATGAAGTGATCCTGGTGGACAACGGCTCAAGCGACGGTACGGTCACATGGCTCCGGGACCTGGTGCAGGACCGTGAAAACTATTTCTTGATAGAAAACAGCGAAAACCTCGGTTTTTCCAAGGGCTGCAACCAGGGAATCGAAGCTTCCACCGGAACCCATATCCTACTGTTGAATAACGACACGGTGGTAACGCCCGGTTGGCTGTCAGGTCTCCTCGACTGCCTCCACTCAACTCCCGATGCCGGCATAGTCGGGCCGATGACCAACAGCATCAGCGGAATCCAGATGGTACCCGATGTTGGCTATGCAGACATAACAGCCCTCGACGGGTACGCTATGGAATTCCGCAACAAATATCGTGGCAGACGCATACCCCTACGACGCATCGTCGGTTTCTGCATGCTCTTCAAGCGCGAACTGGTGCAACGGGTTGGTCTGCTTGACGAACGGTTCGGCAGCGGCAACTTCGAAGACGACGACTACTGCCTGCGGGCAGCGCTGAATGGATACCGCAACCTGGTGGCCGGCGATGTGTTTATCCATCACCACGGCAGCGCCACCTTCAAGGGTAACGGCATCAACTTTAGTCAAGCCATGACGGGCAACCATGGACTGTTCAGCAAAAAATGGGGCGGTCCGTTCACCGACGAAAATCTGGCAAAACAGATCCTGACCCTGAAGACTCTGGAGAAGGCGGAGGAGTTCTTTCACAAGGGGGAACCGGACAAGGGAATCGAGACAATTCTCCAGGAAGGGATAAAACTGATTCCCAAGGAAGAACGTTTCTACTTTTTCCTTGCCGGGAAACTCATTGAAGAAAAACGATACCAGGATGCGTTGGGAGTTCTCAGCGAACTGCCGCCCAACGACCAGAGCGAGCGCATATCACTGCTCAGTGCCTATGCCCACGAAGGTCTCGGGGATATCTCCACTGCAGGTGCACTACTCGACGAACACCAGGCCAGTGGCAATTGTTCGGCATTGGCATACAATCTTCGCGGTCTTTTAGCCTATCACGATGGAAACCGGGCAGAAGCCGAAGCGAACTTTCGCAAAGCGATCGAATACGACCCAGGATTTGCGGACTCATTCACCAGCCTGGGAGTTCTGGCGTGGTCGGACGGTCACCATGAGGAAGCAATCGATCTCCTGGAACGGGGATTCCTGCTCAGCCCGACAATCACGGATTGTGCCGAACGTTTCCATGCAGCCGCCCAGCAACCGGAGCAGCTTGAGCGGTGTATAACCGCGTTCCGGGAGGCACGACGCCTCTTCCCCCAGAACCGCCGAATAACTTTCCTGCTCATCGATCTTCTTATCAGGAAAGGGAAAACTGCAGATGCACTGACGGTGATTCAGGAAGCAATCACCGAATTCGGACTTCCCGACGGTCTTCTCGAGGCATCGCTGCCCCTGCGGGAATCAATCGGCCCCCAGGAACCCGTTGATCCGGAGGCAACCGCAAGCCTGAGCGTCTGCATGATCGCAAAAAACGAGGAAGCCAACCTGCCCCGCTGCCTGGCGAGCCTGCAGCCCCTTGCCGACGAGATAATCGTCGTTGATACCGGCTCCGATGACCGGACACGTGATGTTGCCCGGATCTTCGGCGCCAAGGTCTACGACTTTCCGTGGAATGGAGATTTTTCCGCGGCCCGAAACGCATCCCTCGCCCACGCTTCCTGCCGCTGGATTCTGGTCATGGATGCCGACGAAGTCCTGTCGCCGCTCGACCACTTAAGGCTCAAGGACCTGCTGGCAGAAAAGGCTACGGCACCGCATGCCCTTGCCATCGTTTCCCGCAACTACATGCTCCAGGTAAATCGGGAGAAATGGCAGCCCAACGACGGCCGCTACCCCCTTGAAGAAGCGGCGGGAGGCTGGGTACCCAGCACCAAGGTACGGATCTTTCCCAACGGAAAGGGAATCGTCTTTGAAAATCCCATCCATGAAATCGTTGAACCATCGCTTGAACGTCAGGGCGTCCCGGTCAGCGATTGTGACATCCCGGTGCACCACTACGGCTTCCTGGACGAAGAGCGGATCCGAGAGAAAAAAATCGCCTACTACGAACTGGGAATCAAGAAACTGGCGGAAAAAGAGAACGATCTGAAGGCTCTCTATGAACTGGCGGTTCAAGCGGGGGAACTGGCCCGCCACGAAGAAGCGGTCGAGCTCTGGAAAAAAGCTCTGACCCTCAACCCGGACATGGATGTGGCCTGGTTCAACCTGGGCTATAATCTGCTGATGCTGTCCCGCTTCGAAGAATCGCGCCAGGCTTCCCGCAGGGCGCTGGAGCTGAAACCCGGCTACCGGGAAGCCATTACCAACCTTGCCATGTGCGAACTCTGCGTCGGCTCGAGCGATGAAGCTCTTGCCCTCCTCGAACCATCTCTGGCAATGCACCAGGACGATCCAAATACCCTTCTGATGATGGCAGTCTCCCTGGTGTGTGCAGGAAGAAAAGAGGATGGAAAAAAATATTTCTCAACACTTCGTGAGCAACGGATCGATTTTGCCGGTTTCATCAATGAATGTGCCGAGAAACTACTTACGGCAGGCAAGAATAATTCGGCACGGCAACTGTTGAACGTGATACTGGAACAAGGCTACCATAACCAACGCTCGGCAGAAATCCTGCAGGAGATGGCGGCATGAAGGAAAAGGATCGAGGTTAGAGGAGCAAGGTTCAAGGTTCGAAGTAGTATAACCGGTTTTGAGTGGTGAGTTTCAATTTGATTAATACCACAGTAACTGGTTCTGCAGTATGCGTCACGACGAAAGTAGACCTGCCAGGTTTTGAAAACCTGGCAGGTCTTGTCATACGTTATACCCACCTCATTTGTAGCGCAAATCCGATCTTGTAAACGACAAAAGCCCTCTTTCACATAGTGAATGAGGGCTTTTTCTTGAGATTCTTTTTGCGACAATACCTAGACGGCAACGGCCTCCGCCTGCTGGTCATAGGAGTTCTCCCCCTGCTTCATCCTCAGCCCCTCTGCCAGGCCGAAGTTGATCCTTATCACGATATTCAGCTTCTCGGAATCCGGGAAAGCCAGGACTTCGAGCAGACGCTTGTCGATAAACAGGCTGAGACTCAGAATATCCTCACGCAATTTTTTCGGAAGCGGGTTATCCGGCATGGTCAGTTCGCTCTGGAAGAAACTCCATACCTTCTGGTTGTAGCGTATTGCCTCATCCAGCTTTGCATCCCGGTCAGGGGCACTCCAGTTGTCCTGGCAGCTCTTCAGCATGCGGCCCGCCTTGGTCAGCACCGATGCTTCCAATTCACGCTGCGACATTCCGTCCTTCTGAAGATTCTGGTAAATATTATATGGATTTGACATGGGCAAGCAACTCCTCTTCGTAGTTCATGAGTTTTCTGGTAAGCTTCAGGGCCTGGTAGTAGTCGCAGGCCAGTATCTGTTCGCTGATCTTCTCAATGTACGGTTTGGTACTGGGTGCGGCGGCAAGGATATCATTCACCAGTTCCCAGTATTTTCCGTGATACTCGACCAGCTTTTCGCTGTCGATGTACATGAGCTGAATTACGAAATAGACGCGCCGCGAGGGAGAATCGGCCTCCTGCTCGGTCATGATGTCCTTCTGGCGCAGGATCGGAATATTATTCTCGACAACGAATTCCGACGTCCTCGGACCATTCTTGATCACGGCCTTACCGATGAGTACCTTCTCGTCAGGCTTCAAACGGAGCTTCAATGACATGGCTCACACCCACTTTCATTCGGTTACGGCGCGATAAAGCTCTTTTCTTCCTTCGCCGATAGTGGCCTGAAGTTCGTCGAGACTGCCAATGGCACGCTGAACCTGAGAATCGGGAGCGGTTACGGAAAGATCTGGAAGGACAGCGTCCAGCTTTTGCGAATCTGACAGATCGAGCTTTTCCCAGAGCTTCTGATTATTCTCATACAACGGTACCGGCGGCGGGGGAAAAGTCAACTTCTCGATCTCCTTACGCAGCGATACGTAGCTCATGAGGAGTTCTTTCCGCTCCGCACTATCCTGGGTAAAGGGCGGCCAATTCTTGACGATCGTTTCAAGCCGTTCCTTCATTTTTATCGACACGTTCGACACCTCTTGCAGTGCCTTGTCAGCTATCCTGATATTTGTCGCCAGAATGTTCTTTTCTTCGTTGACACTGCCCAGTTTCCCCATGGTGGAAGAAGATCGCTGCAGAGAGACGGAAACGGGATCTCCATCTGCCACCTGTGTCGATTTGGCCTGCTGGTCGCGAGACGCTTTCTGATACGCCATGCGAACCGAGTCCTGAACAGGTGTAACCTTGTCATTTCCGCCTATCGAGTCAACTGCCATTTCCCCACCCCTTTTCAGTGCGGGAACGGGGAGGAGAGTTCTCCCCCCTCCCCGCTCTTTACCGCAATGGACTGATCACCTGGTACTAGAACAGCCTCATGACTGCCTGAGCTGCCTGTGAAGCCATGCTCAGAGAGGTTACGCCGAGGTTCTGCTGGGTCTGCAACATCAGCATGTTGGCGCCTTCTTCGTTCATATCGGCAAGTGTCAGGTTATCCGCACCTGTCTGGAGGGTGTTGATCATGCTGCTCGTGAAATCCTGACGAGTGGTAACAACGCTCAGGTTGGACGACAGCTTGGAAGATTGGGTACGGAGAGCAGACAATGCTCCTTCCAACTGGGACGATGCACTCTGAATTGCCTGGGTTGCCGCAGATGTTACGTTGCCAGTTCCATCGATAGCATTCCAAGCAGTAAGAGCAGCACCACCGACACTGGTGCCGGTAATTGAGGTGGAAGCGGTTCCACCTGACGATGCTGCACTGCTGATGGAAGCGGTATCAATGGTAAGACCTGCTGCCGTGGCATTGAAGCCGTTGATGCCAAGGGTCGCGGTACCGGTCTTCTGGCCGAATTCAACCGTCTGGTTATCGTTGGTAAGAAGGTTGGTGCCACGATATCCGGAGTCACTTGCCAACTCGGAAATCTGCGTCATCAGCGTGTTGAAAGTAGCCGCATAGTTCGCACGGTCGGTGGCGCTGCTGGTTGCCGCTGCGGAAGAGGCAACACCTTTCGCTGATTCGATCAGCGAGGTGACGGCCTTGATACCGGCATCAGCTGCCTTGACCATCTGCACTGCTTCAGCCATACCGTCCTTACGGGCGGTAAGGTCACTCGCACGCTCCAGGTGGGTCTGGGCTGCGAAGTAGTTGGTCGGGTTATCAAGCGGCGAATTAACCTTCTTACCGGTGGACAACCTGTTCTGGGTCGTGTTGATGAGGTCGGAAGTCTTCTGCAGTGAAAGCAGGTTATTCCGCATGCCTGAAGTCAAAGAAATGTCGTTAACTGCCATAATGTGTTACTCCTTTCTGGATGTGTTCGGCATTCTTGCCGATTTTTTTTGCTGCGTTCGGCAGCTGGCAGTCGCCGGGTTTGCCATACTTTCCAACTCCCCCTTTCGGTGGCTGGATTCTCCCGTGCGCTGCATTTATAAAACTTATCGATCCTTTCCGGAAAAACTTTAGGAAAAAGTTACTGTCCTTGAAACTTGACCTCCAGAAACCGGGACAATGGCAACCGCACGTCTATCGATGAACCGTGTAAAGAGGTCCCAGCCGGGTTCACCCGGCCCGGGACGCCAGGAATCATAGTCCTGGGCGAAGATCCTCGGCAGCTCAGAACCTGCCGCAAGAGTTTCCCGGATGGCAGTCTCCACCACGGATGGATGGATATCCTTCACGCAATGGGGACGTGTATAGGGACACAGCCAGTTGCAGCCGTAACATTCCAACGGCAGGCAGACAACGGAAGTCAACGGAGAATAAGGGAAGAACCTGCCGAAATGGCCGCCCCACAACAGCACCACATGAGGAGTGCCCACCGCACAGGCAATATGCGCGGTGCCGGTATCGGCACCGACCCCGATTCTGCAGCGACGGATTATTGCCGCAGTCTGGCGGATGGTTGTTTCACCGGCAGCGTTTACTCCCGGCACGCCCAATTCGTCGAGCAACCGGTCATTGAGGTCCCGCTCTTTTCCCCCACCGAACATGATCACCGAAAGGCCCTTTTCCCTGAACAAGTCAGTCAGAGCCTCAGGGTACTGGTTATAGAATTTGCCCTCCCATTGACCGGAAGGATAGAAGGCAACCGTTTTTTGTGGGTCAAGGCTGTGACGCAAGAAAAACTCTTCGGCAAAACGCTCGTCTTCGTCGGTTGTCCACACCAGAGGTTGCAGCGGTGGAGCATCAATTCCAAGGCCCCGAAGAAAATCGCGATGGCGCTCCATTTCAGACTTCGGAGATCCTTCAATGTCAATTATCCGAGTGTATGCGCTATTATTCTCGTCTCGCAGCCCCTCCCTGATATTGCTTTCATCACCATGCAAGGCGATTCGCTCAGGGGCAAAAGAACCGATGGCAAAATAATCAGTCAGTGCATCACGAGAGAAGACAGAATTCAGGGTAATGTCGGCGTTGACCGCCTGCACCTTGTCTAGAATTTCCTGGCGGTACGGCTCTTCGTGAAAAGCTTTCCTCCAGTTATATGAAATGATTCCGTCCACATAAGGACATGCTTCATAAAGGTCGACAACCCTGTCCTGACAAAATATAATTATTTTTGCATAGGGATAGTGTACTCGTACGTGAGGCAGCATGGCAGATGCCAGCACATTATCACCTATTGCGTCGGTACGGATGAAAAGAAGGGAATTTACTTGGGTATTTTCTAGAGCGAGATTGCTTTGTGCGCAGACATTATTCCGAACTAGGCTCTTCTTACGTCCAATGACAAACATATCATCGTTAAAATAACCAGGAAGTATTTCAATTATTTCTAATCCGCACGAACAAAACAGCTCTTTAACACTCACCTCGTTATAAAGATAAAGATGTTCAATCGGCTTAAACTGATTCCAGGTTTCTGATTCTCCGCGATAACAAGGAGTTTGGAATACAAAAACACCATCATCCTTTAATATTTCTGACACAGCGGTTATTCCTTTGATAGGGTCCGCAAAATGTTCGATCACATCAAAGCCTGTTATCGCATCATATTTTTCATAGGGTAACGAGATATCAGGAAAAAGACCGCTTACAACGTGACCCAAATTGAAACGTTTTCGAGCAAAACCACACGTAGCTTCATCCACTTCAACGCCGACTACATTTTTTGCACCACGTTCTTGGGCATAATGCAAAAATCCCCCATGTGCACAGCCAATTTCCAATAAATATTCAGGTTCAGGCTTATATCGACAGAGTATTTCATGCCAGACAGGAATTCTGTTTCCAAAGTCATCATAGGATCTTTGTTCTATAGAAGGGTAGTTATCCACCTTTTCCTGATATTCGTGCCAATATCCATTAAGGGTGTAAAACTCTTTCAATTGCTCTGATGACAACTTATTTCTTACTATATGTGTTCCACACTTTTGACATTTTACATACAAAGGGTGTACTGAATCTCCCAAACTCCCTTCACACCAACATACAAAAGTTGACAATGATGACTGGCTCTCACTGTTTATCATTCTATGCTCTTCCACAAGACCCTTCATGGCTTCCAAGACATGATTCAGAAGTTCCTTGTGAGTGTAATATTTCAAGACATGACGCTGTCCAGATTTTGCAATGCGCTCCCTCTCCTCATCATGGGAGATATAATAATTTATTTTTTCTATTAATTCATCCTCCGTTTCAAAGGTGACTAAATGTTTACCATCTTCAAAGAGTTCTTCCATCCCATTGTTGAACACTTTGTCTGTAATAAGCATTGCACCGCAAGCAAGGGTTTCAAACACACGAAAATTTATATCATTGTTAAGGCTAACATTAACCATTATCTTCATGCTGCTGGTCAAGCGTGCTTTATCATCTAAAAAAACGCTACTATAATGTTTAAACCCCGGAACATCCTTTATTAACCGTTCTACAACATTTTTCCTTCTTTTATGAAGACCATCAAAAATATTGCCAACAAACCCGACATCAATTGATCGATCAAGCTGGCAATCCACTTCATGAATCGATGCTCCGGCCGGAAGCCATCGCGTGTTTGGTCCCAGGTAAGGTAGAGCATTCTTCTGCGCGGAGAAAACCAGATCAAAATATTTAGATTTTTCAACTTGAGCTTCCAGATACTGATGAGTGTCAATCGCCCAGTATACCTTCGGAACACTGATGTTTTTGGGAAAGCGCTTGAACATGAAATCTAGAGAGGTCGCGCCACCCTCTATGTCCCAAACGACATCTATCCCGAATTGTTGTACGATATTATTGACCTCATCATAAAAGACAGGAGAATCCTGAATGTTGATTTCATTGTCTGGTCCACAGGCAAAGACTTCAACACTATCGTTATAATGGTACCTAAGTGCTTCTTTAATCCATTCTGGCAGAGTAACTTTACCGAAAGCAGGGTGAAGGGAATACACTAAGAGCAACCTTATTTTATATGTGTCCACTTTATTGAACATAAATTATTCCTTCTAGAAACTTACCAAATTGTTAGCGGGAAAGTTTTGCGTAAAACCATACTTCGAATATCGGATTATATTGTAGCTTGTATGGAAATACTCACCTAAACCTTCTTTACGCATATAATATTCTGGTAGGCAAATATTTCACAGAAAGTAGGGATATACTCCTTGATATGGATTGGCCCGTATCCCGAAAGTCGATAAAAATCGTATTCAGGGAGAAATTCATAAAAATCCTTAAAAAATGTTCTTGTGATGACATTCATTTCGTTAAACTCAAATTGGATAACATCTACCATTCCATTTCTTATTGTTTTTTCAGCTCCACGCAAAACCGACAATTCATTACCTTCAGTATCAATTTTAAGGAGATTAATTTTTTTCACCCCTAATTCAACAACCAGATCATCCAATGTTCGAAGTTTTATTGCATGGGAGACGGCTTTACCACGATGAATCACTTCAATTATTTCCTTATAAATTGATGCATGCTGGGAACCATCCTGATCAACATAATCAAAAATCATGGATTCAGAATTTTCACTGCCAAGACCAAAGTTCAAAACCTTTATACCGTAACCAATTGTGTTTTCCCGTAACCTTGCAAAAGTAACCGGATGTGGTTCGAATGCATAAATTTTCGAAGAACTACAAATTTTCTTTGCCGCGATTGAATAATCCCCATGATGTGCCCCCACATCAAATATCATAGGACTCTCAAAACCTGACAGATACTGAACAAGGAATGATTTTTCCCCATTATTGTCAAAATCTGTATCCAGGATACCGACTTGCCGTAAGGCATCATAGTATTGTTCGAAGACTCCCATGATTTTCTTCTCCTTTTATAACCCCAAATAATCAGGCAACAATCCTTTCAGCCAGTATTATCAATTTCCGATCAAAGTATTGAAGACATCCAAATATTTCGGTATGCATTCTCTAGTTCCCGGGTGAAACCTTTTCCGTCACAAAGAGCAGACCTTCGCATTCTCTCGCGAAGACCGTTACGCACTACCTCCAGAAGTTCGTGCCGGCCCGCCAAATGAACGGATATCTCGACGCATTCATCCGCATCCCTGCCAACAAGAGAATCGAGCCCGAGACGGGTCAGGATCGAAGCGGTAACACGGGATGCATGCCGACCCCCCAGAAGTCCTATTACCGGTACGCCCATCCAGAGGGATTCGCAAGTGGTTGTGGTGCCATTGTAGGGAAAGGTATCGAGGGAGATATCCAAATGGCTGTAGCAGTCAAGATGCTCCTCCGTGGTCAGAGTATAGGGTGTCATCATGAGCCGGTCGCTGCTGATCCCGTGTACCGCAAATTGACCGTACAGCCTGTTTCTGGTCGACTCGTCGAAAAGACACTTATTCTTGAGCAGAATACGCGAGCCCGGGACACGCGCAAGTATCCGTGACCAGAGTGCAACTGCTTCATCGGTTATCTTTGCCAAAGCGTTGAAGGAGCCAAAGGTAACGAAGCCGTTCTGCAGCATGGGCAGTGGCTTCACGGCAGGAGCATCGACCGGCGGATCAAAACAGAGAAAGCCGTTGGGAAGACGCAGCAGGGTCTCGGAGTGATACCGGTCCGCCTCACCGGGCGGATCGGAAATGTCATCAACGATCCGGTAGTCCATGGTTGCGAGCCCGGTGGTATTGGGATAGCCGAGCCAGGTAACCTGCACCGGAGCGGGCCGCATGGCAAACAGCGGCAACCGATTGCCGCCGGTGTGGCCGGCCAGGTCCACCAGGATGTCGATGGCGTCATTTCTGATAAGGGAAAAGAGCGTCTTGTCATCCATCCCGGAGGTTCTGCGCCAGACGTCCACCCCCTGCTTGATCCGTTCAGTGGATTTGTCTTCCTTGCCCCTGTCGGAATAACAGAAAACCTGGAACCGGGTACGATCATGGTTCGGAAAAACAGACGTTACAAAGTAGGCCACGGAATGATTGCCGAGGTCCGGCGAGACATAGCCGATTCGGAGTTGCCTGTCTGGCTCACGATTATTGGGAAAGGAAAGTTCATGGGGTCGCCGAAGGCTGCCGTGCAGGGTCTCGAAACTCTTGTGGGCTTCAAAGAGCGCGGCGTTATCAATGGCCGGGTGAAAGTTCAGGCAGCGCAGCAGATTGCTGTGCGCCATGGTATAACCCGGATCAAGCTCCAGAGCCCGCCGATATTCGGCAATGGCTTCATCGGTCCGTCCCTGTTCCTGGTAGACAATACCGAGATTGTTGTAAACCGCCGCCACATGGGGATAAAGGCGTATTGCGGCACGATACTGTTCAACTGCATCATTCATCAATGCCTGGGAATATAGGGTATTGCCCAGTTCCACAAGCGCGGATAAATGCTCAGGGTGGGCCGACAGCACCGAACGGAACGCGTCCGCCGCCTCGGCCAGCAACCCTTCGTTCCGTAACCTGATCGCTTCATTGAAAATACTGTCGCTATTTTCGCATGCTATTGTCAAAACATTGACTCCAACGGCAGAATATCACTGTTTTTTCGCATTTTTCCCAGTCCTTGCTCTATTTATGAAAAAGGCATGCCAATTGCTTCAACCACCACATGAACGAACCATCTACCCCAGGACTGATTGAAACCGCAGAGTCCCACCTGCGCACAGGAAACCTTGAAAAGGCAGAGCGGATCTGCTCTGCCATCCTGGACAAGGCCCCCGACAACGTGGAAGCCCTCTTCCTGCTTGGCAATATTGTGCACCAAAAGGGACTGCACCAGGATGCCGTTTCCTGTTTCAAACGCGCACTGCGGGAGGCCCCCGGTATTCCCGTCCTGCACCTGAATCTGGGCACGTCTCTCTGGATGCTGAAGCGGTACGAGGAATCGATTACCGAACTGAAAAAAGCAACGGTTCTTGACCCTGCGTACAGCACGGCATGGTTTCAGCTGGGCGTGGTTTTAGAGGATAAGGGTGACCTGGGTCCGGCACTCGACGCCTACACGAAAACTCGGCAACTGGCTCCCGACCATGACCAGGCAGTGCAGAGATCAGCAGATATCAAGCAGCGCCAGAATCGGCTGGAAGAGGCATTGGAACTCTACCAGGAAGCCTTGCGGCTGCAACCTCTCAATTTCATGGCCTGCAATAATGCAGGTAATGCAGCAAAGTGCTTGGGCAAGATCAGCGAAGCCCTTGACTGGTATCAGAAGGCCCTTGACCTGGAACCCAGCCATCGTATCTGCGCCAGCAACTACCTGATGTGCATGCTCCTTTCCGACGTGTGCACACCTGTTGAGATCTTTCGCAAACACGCGCTATGGAGCGGCACCTTCGAAGCCCCCCTCGCCCCTTCGCGAAAACCGCTCCTGAACATTGCCGCCCCGGAAAGACCCCTTCGCATCGGTTATCTTTCCTGTGACTTCAAAAATCATCCGGTGGCATTTTTCATCGAACCGATCCTCGCCTCACATAACCGGCACGAGGTCACCGTTTTCTGTTACTCAAACTGTGATTCTCCCGACATGATCACGGCTCAACTGGAAAAACTGGCGAATGTCTGGCGCCCCATTCACCACTTGGGAGACGAACAAGTCAGCGACCTCATCAGGACTGACGGCATCGACATCCTGGTGGATCTGGGCGGGCATACAGCCAGGAACCGGCTCACCGTCTTTGCCCGCAAACCGGCACCTGTCCAGGTAAGCTGGCTCGGCTATGCGGCCACCACCGGCCTGAAAAGCATCGACTACCGAATTACCGACGCGGCCGCCGATCCGCGGGGTCTCACCGAGCGATTCCACTCGGAAACCCTCTGCCGCCTGCCCGGCAACTTCATCTGCTATCGCCCGCCGGCCAATTCACCACCGGTGGCTCCCCTTCCCTGCCTGACGAACGGATTCGTTACTTTCGGCGTCTTCAACCATTTCGCCAAGATCACGCCAAAGGCCGTTGCACTGTGGTGCTCAATACTTCGCACGCTTCCTGACGCAAAACTTCTTATCAAGGCGTTGGGCATGGAGCATGAACCAATGCGGAAAAAGGCAATGGAGATGTTCGCGTCACAGGGCATTGCTCCGCAACGACTTGAACTGGTGGGAAAAACGCCAAGCATTTACAGCCATCTGGAACTGTTCGGCAAAGTGGACATCTCACTCGACACCTTCCCCTACAACGGCACCACCACCACCTGCGAATCGCTGTGGATGGGGGTTCCGGTAATTGCAAAGGAGGGAGACTCCCACGTATCGAGGGTAAGTGTCAGCCTTTTGGGAGCGGTGGGTCTTTCCGGCCTGGTTGCCGCGACAGACGAGGACTACGTTGCCCTGGCGGCATTTCTGGCTCGGGACTGGAAAAATCTGGAAATACTCCGGAACAACCTGCGGGACCGGATGCGGGGGTCGAAGCTGCTCGACACAGTGGGTTTCACCCGCAATTTGGAAGGAGCTTACCGGGAGATGTGGCGCAGGTGGTGCGCAGAGAGAAACGGACAAAAGTGAATGGTGAATGGTGAACAGACGACAACACAACAAAAGTAATCAGTTTATTAAATCTTGAACAGTGAGAATTGAACTATAGCCGTGCTTTTCTCTTCCCTCGATCCTCAAACCTCACACCCTGGTTTTATCTTCATACTTCATAATTCATACTTCATCCTTGCATTAATCGCTGTGCAACCTCATGAAACTGCCGTGCCGCCTGCGACCAGGACAGGCGACCCATGTCAGCCGCCGCCACCATCCCTTTGCGATGCAGTTGATGCCTCATCCGATAAGCAGTCTCCAGGCTTTCGATTACTTCCTCTAGATCCGGCTCGAACCACACCCCTTTGCCGTAGCCCTCGTAGAGATAGGGCCGATATCGTGTCAGGGGCAGCGCGTTGTCGGCGGTGATCACATCGGCATGCCCGGTCATGTCGCTGGCAATTGCCGTCTTGCCGCACGCCATGTACTCGCACATGACCATGTTGTTTCCCCCCTCGCAGCGGTTGGGAAAAAGTCCGATATCGCTGGCAAGATAGATCTCGCGCATCATCGTGTTGTCCCTCAGAGGATGCAGCAGAACCCGCCTGGTGTCGATACCGTTTTCCACCAGGGTCCGGTTCAGCAGCGACCGGCAGTCCTCTTCGGCATGCCGGTAGTTGATGAAGGATGACAGTTCCATGGTCTTGAGGGAAAAGGGCCACTGGTTATGCCAGGCGCACGAGAGCACCACATCGTCGTGCCGGTCCATGAATACTTTCATGGCCGCGATAACGATATCCTGCCCCTTTCGCAACTCGAATTTCCCGCCGGAAAATACCACGAACTGATCTTTGGAGCGCAGTGCCGGGGCGGGATGAAAAACACATGGGTCTACCCCCTGGAGGATGGTTCCGGTTGCACTGAACCCTCCGATCCGCAGGTTGTATTCGCACCAGTGCGACCCCGCCACCATGAAATCCCAACGCTTCGCGGCATCACGCGTGTGGGCCAGAACTTCCAGATTATCCTCGAAAAAGCAGTAGCCGATGTTGATCCTGTCCCGGTCTGCCGGCTCGAACGGCTGCAGGTCCCAGCCGCGTACGCAGTGGAGGGTAACTCCGTCAATCGTCGGGAGCGCGGCAATCTCCCGGCGGAGATAGTCTCCGGCAATGCCCCAACCATGGGCGCTTCCACTGGGAAGAGATGTTTTCATGCCAGTGCCTCCATTTCATGCCGCAGAGCAAGGGTATAGGATTCGGCATCGAATTCCGGGTCAAAGCGACCGGCGTTGCGGTAAAAAAGCGATGCCTCACGGACACGGTTCTGGTGGAAAGCCACATATCCCCGCAGCGCCTGTATTTCCCCGTCGCGGGGAAAGTCTTTCTCGATCCGGCCGAGAACCTGGTCAGCATCGCTGATTTTTCCGCCGACCAGAAGCTTCCGGACGAAACCGATGCCATACTCCCGGAAACCGCTTTGCAGCAAGGCAGGAAGCAACTCTTGCTCGGCGATGGATCGCCACTTGGCAAGGAAATAGCCCCTGTTGCGCTTCAGGATATCACCGGCGGTATCGGCATTCGAATAATACTCGATCTCCCTAAGTGCCCGGATAGTGCCGCTCCAATGGTGATCATAGGCGGTCACGGGAATGATATAACTCTTCAGCCCCGCCTTTTTGATCTGCAGGCCGAGATCCCACTCTTCGAAATAGCAGGGTGTGTATGCATCCTCGAAACGTATCAGCTTGTCGGTGAAATGCTCCCATTTCAAGGCGAACAGAAAGCCGGACACGGCATCCACGGCAAGCGGTTCGGGGAAAGAGCCCTTATCGAAATAACAGTAGTCGCGGGTAAGGGAGAAATCGACGAAAGACCCCTGGGGGCCGGTACAGGCAGCCTTGTCGAGAGTCATGAGAGACGTCTCAAGCGCTGCCACCGTTTCCGCCTGCAGATGCACATCGGCATTGACGATGAACACCACCGGGGTTACCGCCATGTCGAGGCCGATATTCCAGGCCCGGGAAACCCCCACATTCCTTTTCATGACCGCATACTGGGTGATGCGGGGATGATTCTTTAGTTCATCAGCCACCGTTTCGCTGTTGAACACTACGATGACATCACCTTCGATGTCCGCCAGGTCATCGAGCAGCGTCACGATACTGTAGGTACTGGCAGGCGAGTAGTCGAGAACCGGAATAACAAAGCTCCGGGAGGAACCACTGAGCGCCGGCAGGGCATCACGCGCCTCCACGACGGGAGCAGTCAGCCCCTCGAGGGAACGCTGCCGCAGCTGTTCGGCGGAAAAAGTGGTCGCCTTGCCGCCCAGCGCCACGTTTATCAGGTCTTCGGCACGATGGTGATAGGTATGGGCAGCATGAACCAGGCGACGTCCGCGAGCGCCGATCCGCTCCCGCAGTTCTTCGTTGTCCAGATAAAACCCGACCGTATCCGGCAGCAGGTCGTCGTGGCGGAACAAGGCATAATCCTCACCGTCGCGAAACAGGATATCCTGACCGCTGTCCCAGGCCATATCGGTCAATAGAAGGGATCCGGTGGACATGGCCTCGAAAACGCGCGTATTCAGATCGTTATTCGCAGTGCAATTAAAAACGATCCTGGAAGCGGAAAACACCTTGGCCATATCATCGAGAAAGCAGCGTTCCGCATGGAGGTTGGTCTGTTCGGAAAGCATTTTCAGCAGTTCGCTGCGTCGGGGGTTGGAACCGGTCAGACTACCGACAAAACCGACATCATACTGTTTCAGGAGATTATGGGAGCCATGGATTTCCGGATCGCAAGCCAGCGGCAGCCAATGGGCATTCAGCCCCTGCACCCGAAAGTTTTCCAGGTATTCCCGCTGGGCGACGAAGACGTGATCGAACTGGCGCGCCCACTCCAGGTGCCAGGCAAGGTTCACATGACTGGTTATCAGGTAGCATGCCTTCGGGCAGGAAATCGCCTGAAGGTTTACCGGAAAATGATCTGCCACCGATTCCACCCAGAGATAGAGGTCGGGATGATCGATGGGGTCGGTTGCTGCCAGAATGCTGCCCATATCCGGGGTAAAATTGGTTAGTATCTCGTGGGCCATGACCGGAGCCTTGATGTTCTGGAGCTGCTTTTTCTCGATCAGTTCCTCTGGCAGTACCGGGCCAAGGGTAGTGAGCCGGGAAATCCGCCGCAATGCCCTTTCCAGGTAAACTGCAGTGGTAATGGGACAGGAAACGTAGGCAAGCCACACTTTCGGATTGTTCATCAAAAAACTCCATTCACTGCATATTTGGCGCAGAGCACTTTCACCATGGCCACCACCGGCGTACTCCAGTCACCTGGCCTCTCCTGGCGAAACAACCGCATGGCGGGATACCACGGGGAATCGTTTCTACCGGTCATCCAGCGCCAGTCTGCCGCATAGGGCAGCAGCAGCCAGGTTTCCTTGCCAAGGGCTCCCGCCAGATGGGCGGCAGCCGAATCGATGGTAATTACCAGGTCGAGATTGGCAATGAGCGCTGCCGTGGCGGAAAAGTCCGTCAGTTCCGCGGTATAGTCACGCAGAACCATGCCCGCGGGAGGATCCTGCGCCTGCTCGCTGCCGCTGCCCACCTGCAGACTGTAGAATGTCGTTCCCGGTACGGCTGCAAGGGGAGCGAATGCCTGCAGCGAAGCCGACCTCTTCGGGTCCGGCTTCGGTCTTCCCGCCCAGACGAGCCCGAT
>JAQUHN010000001.1 GCA_028683555.1 Geobacteraceae bacterium
GAAAGGATTACCACGTTTGCCGGGGGGCAAGATAACCGGAGCCCTAGGTGTGGAGATGTCGATGACCTCCTTGTCTCGAATCGGAATGTCAGAATCGAACTGGCCAGAAGTAACCGACTGCATACTTTCGAGGAATTCTGCCAGGAGGATCGCATCCCGGAGCCATGCCACTCCTCGGCGGACACAGCCCTGATACTTTATACTTCGGGAACCACCGGGCGTTCCAAGGGTGCGCTGCTGAGCCATAGCAACATTGTGTCCAACATTCAGGCCGCCGAGTCACGGTTTTCTGTCGACAACCGCATGCATACCCTCTCGTTTTTGCCGATCAACCATGTTTTTGAACAGGTATGCGGTCTGCTTCTGCCGCTCTCGGTCGGCGGTACGGTTTCCTTTGCCGAATCGTTGAAAAAACTGGGTGAGAATCTGGTCGAGGTGCGTCCCACCTTCTTTACCGCAGTTCCCGCTGTCTACCGCCTGTTTTATGACCGGATCATGAAAAATATCCGCGGCAAGGCGATCTCGAAGCTGCTTTTCTCCCTTCCCGTGGCCCGGCGGCTGGTGGTTTCCCGTGTCAAAAGGAACTTTGCCGGTGGCACCATGTTCATCAGTGGTGGCGCTGCCCTCGACCCGGAAGTGGCCAGTGGGCTGATGCGTCTCGGATTCAGGATTTTTCAGGGATACGGGGTAACGGAAACATCGCCGGTGATTTCGGCCGAGTGTCCCGGCCGAACCCGGATCGGGTCAGTCGGCCCCCTTTTCGACGGTGTGGAGGTGAAGATAGAGGGGGCAAACGAGGAGGGAATCGGCGAGATACTCGTCAGGGGGCCCAACGTAATGCAGGGTTATTTCAAGAACCCCTATGCCACCGAAGAAGCGTTGGCCGGCGGCTGGTACCATACCGGAGACCTGGGCCGACTGGATGACGAGGGATTCCTTTTTATTTGCGGCAGGGTGAAAAACGTAATCGTTACCCCGAACGGGAAAAATGTCTATCCGGAGGAAGTGGAGATCGAATTGATGAAAAGCCCGTTCATCGCCGAGGTGATGGTGTACGGACACAAAATTGACCCGGTTTCCGAAGAGGTTCATGCGCTCATCTTTCCGGCTCAGGAGGCCCTGGATGATTTCGAACGGAATCGCAATGCCGGTCCGATGACCGAAACCGATGTCGAAGCGCTGATGCGGCACGAGGTGCTGACGGCGTGTAAGGGCCTTGCCGATTATAAGCGGGTGAAGAAGTTCACCCTGCGGGAAGATGAGTTTCCCAAAACCACAACCCGCAAGATCAAGCGATTCGCCGTGGAGGCGGACGTGGCGATTGGTTGAGATCAGGGGTGTCCACAGGGGATTTGTTGTTTGCTGCACTTCAACAACGAATAAACTGAACCGTCAGTGCTCGTGATAACCCAAGACCACCAACAGACAGCTTCCGTCGGCGATTACGTTGATATTGTTTGCGAGGCATTTTTCCACCGCGGCGGGGCTTTCGGCGCCGGGTTGCATCCAAATGTTCCTGATTCCCTTCTGAATGGCCATTTCCACGACCTTTTCGGTAACGGTGGGTGGCGTTATGACAGAGATGCTCATGATGTCGTCCGGCAGGTCGAGCACCGATGCCACGCAGGGAATTCCTTCGATTTCTTTCTCTTTCGGATTGACCGGAATAGCCCGGTACCCGTTCTGGAGATAGCAGCGCAGCACCTTGTTGCCGTATTTGTCACGATTGCTGGAAGCCCCTACGACGCCATAGGATTTTGTGTCGAGAAATATGTCGATTCGTTCCGGTACATTCATGGATTTCCCTCCTTTTTAGCAGAACGCGGATACTGCTTTGTACCTCTCCTGAAATCATCATGCAAGATGAATTTACACCACCGGAGTTCCCGATGCCATGAGTGGCTATGCAACTGTATGGGATCCGGTATACTCTGAGAAAAGTTGGAAGTGGTGGGCATGCTGAAAATATTACTTGAAAATCCGCTGCTGCTCCTGTTCCTGGTTGCCGCCGTGGGCTATCCTCTCGGGAGGCTCAGGATCTGCGGCAGCAGTCTCGGCGTTGCCTCGGTGCTCTTCACCGGGCTGGCCATCGGCGCTCTCCATCCGGATCTGAAACTTCCGGAAATCGTTTACGTGCTTGGAGTGGCGCTGTTCGTCTATACGGTCGGCCTGGCCAACGGTCCGGCGTTCCTGGCAGCACTCAAGCGCCAAGGGGTACGGCACAATTTCCTGGTTGTGGGAGTACTGGTCTTTGCCGCAGGCTTGACGATGCTGGCCCAGCAGCTCTTTCACCTCAAGCCGGCACTCGCGGCAGGTATGTTTGCCGGGAGCCTCACCAATACTCCCGCCCTGGCCGCGCTACTCGATATCATCAAGCATACCGTGCCACGCACGATGCTCAACAGCCTCCTTGCCGATCCGGTCGTGGGGTACTCCATTACCTATCCGATGGGTGTCATCGGCATGATACTGTCCATAAGTATCATGCAGCGCCTGTGGAAGATTGATTATGCCGCCGAGGCAAAACTGCTTCGCGGCTTCGGGGTCACTACCGAGCCGCTTCGCAACATTACCATCCGGGTAACCCGGCAGCAGGCGATTGGCACCACCATTGAGCAACTGCGACGGGAAAACAGCTGGGATGTCATCTTCGGCCGGATATGGCATGATGATGCCGTGGTGCTGGCCGATCCTTGCTCCCGCCTTGCCATCGGAGACCAGGTGACCGCGGTTGGTACCCAGGAAGAGCTGCAAAGGGTTACCGCGTTCCTCGGTGAGAGGAGTGAAACGGAGATCGACCTGGACCGCCGGGAATTCGATTACCGTAGGATCTTCGTTTCCAACCCGAAACTGGCCGGTCGCCGGTTGCGCGACCTGCGGCTGAAGGAAAAACACGGTGCCATTATTACCCGGATCCGGAGGGGAGATAATGATATCCTTGCCGCCGGTGATACGGTTCTGGAGCTGGGTGACCGGGTGCGGGTGATAACCGACCGTGATAGAATTGAGCAGGTGAGTGCTTTTTTCGGCGATTCCTATCGCGCTGTCAGCGAGGTTGATATTCTTACCTTCAGCCTCGGTCTGGCCTTTGGCCTCTTTCTCGGCACCCTGCCGATTCCCTTGCCCGGTGGTTCCGAACTGCGGCTTGGATTCGCCGGAGGTCCCTTGGTCACTGCCCTGGTGCTCGGTACGCTTGGTCGTACCGGGCCCCTGGTCTGGAGCCTGCCGTACGGGGCCAACCTGACGCTTCGCCAGATAGGTCTCATCCTGTTTCTGGCCGGCGTTGGCACGCGGGCCGGGTACGGTTTCGTTACCACTTTTGCCCAGGAGGGTGGGCTCCTGCTCTTTGGGACGGGCATCGCCATTACCTGTACCGTTGCCGTTACCATGCTCTGGATCGGCTACCGGGTCCTGAAGATTCCCATGAGCCTGCTTACCGGCATGCTTGCCGGGTTGCAGACCCAGTCGGCGGTGCTCGGCTACGCGCTTGAACAGAGCCGCAACGAATTGCCGACGATCGGCTACGCATCGGTCTATCCGGTTGCAACTATCGTGAAAATTTTATTGGCGCAGCTGTTGCTGACAGTGCTGATGAACTGAAAATAGTAGGACAAGGGGCATCTCCCCGTAGCGAAAGCTATCCAGGGTTTTGCCGGCAGTTATCTGTCAATTTCGGAGGAGGAAAGAACAGTGAAAAAAAACATTCCCGAAAAGGGTGCCGTCCTGCAGCGGGATGGTGAGACCTATGCGATCAAGGTTCATATGCCCGGAGGGTATACGACCCCGCAAGAACTCCGCACGGTGGCTGATGTGGCTGAGCGTCACGGGATTCCCACGGTCAAGGTAACCATCGCCCAGCGTATTGCCCTAATTGGTGTTCCGGAGGAGAAGATCGATGCGGTCCGTGCTGACCTTGGAGAGTTGGAAGACGGCGCCACCGGTCTCTGCATCCGCTATGTGAAAATGTGTCCCGGTGCCACTTGGTGCAAGCGGGGACACAAGGCTACCCATGATATCGGTATGGCGATGGATCAGCGCTTCCATCGACTGCAGGTGCCATGGAAATTCAAGATGGCTGTTTCCGGATGCGTCAATGACTGCACCGAGGTTTGCATCCGCGATCTGGGCTTGATCGGCACTGCTGCCGGGTGGAACGTCATGATCGGCGGGAACGGCGGTTCGCGACCTCGATTTTCCGTGCTGTTGGTGGAAAATGTGCCAACGGAAAATGAAGCCCTTGCAGTGCTTGACAAGGTCGTTGACTGGTGCAAATCTCTGGAAAGAAAGTGCCGGATCGGTAAGGTGGTTGAAGAACTGGGGGTAGAAGCGGTTCGGAAACAGATTTTCGGACAATGATCTCAAGGGGTGGATACTCAGATTTTAGCAAAGGAGAAAAATATGCCGGTTATTACCATTGATATCAGTATCACCAGCAAAGAAATAAAGGCTGCGCTGGTCAAGGAGCTAACCGCTAAGGCGAGTGAAGTTACCCAGATTCCCGAGGAAAAGTTCATTGTTCTGATCAATGAGATGGAGCGGGATAATATCGGTGTCGGCGGAAAACTGCTGTCCGAGATCATGAAGTAAAGGTGAATTGCTGTTTGCTACCCGTTGTTCCCGGCAATAACAGGTTCTGGCCTGGATGGCCTCTGTCACGGGTGCGCAAAGCGTTTTCAGCGGCATAAAATTTACAGAGATGTCCCCGCTGGGAGAAAAAATGTCCCGATAAAGCGGAGAGCGTGTTCGTTTGGAAATTTCTCACTTAAATTAAGAAATTAGGGTTGATGATTTTTTCTGGTGCGCTATACTCTCTATCCAGAAGCTATAAGCTTCTCCTTTTGGTTCTTCCCCTGTAGATTTCTTTAACGAGTAATTTGCAGGGGGTTTTTTTGTCACATCCCTGTTGCCTGTTTCAGGCTAGACGGTTTTGCCGAAGACAGCGTTCAGGTGCATGAGATACTTTGGTTCAGGAGGGAAGCATGCAGGACCCAACAAAACCGATGTCTGCCGAGGAGGTGCGGCAGGGCGAGACAGCTGCCACCAATTCCGTTCTCGCTGCTCTCCTGAAAGCCTGCCGGTCAATGCTGCCGCTCGTCCAGGAGTGTCATGCCGGCACATCTGCGGGAGATTCCATCATTCGGCAAGCTGAACGGGCAATTGCCCGTGCCGAAAGTGAAATAAAACGGGGCTGGAAAAAGCATCCGCAACAGAAGTCAGGTTTCTTTGGCAGGATTGGAAATCATTATGACTTCGAGATACATGTCAGTAAAACCCAGGAACGGGTTCATATTTATCGTTACGAAGGGCATGACAGAGTGGGGCGGATGGTTGTCGTCCGGGTAAAAAAGCAGGAAGAGCCGCTTTCTCTGGAGGTGGGAGACTTGGTTTTCCTCCGGGGCAAGGTGCAGGACCATCGACTGTTCCATGGCGAGCCGGTCACGTATATCGATGCTACTTCGGGGATCCTGAAGATTCAATCCCCCTGACTTGTTACCCTTGTCGGGCAATTTTTCGCGCTTCGCAGGGCAAAAGGGGTTGGGGCGTCAGATATTTCGGCAGGCGCACAAGCGTGACACTTGAGGGCAGCTCAAGTTCATCGTAGAGTCTTTCCCACGTGTGGATATAGCTCTTGGAGAGATGCATGGGCAGAAAGAACCTGGGTCGGAGCCTGTCGGCCAGGATGTTGACGTCGTCGGTACAGAGGTGCGCCGACATTCGGGCTTTCTCTTTATCCTGTCGCAGGAATGAGCATTCACAGACGAGGAGCGTCACCCCTTTCATCAGGTTGACAATCTTTTCTATATTTTTGCCAGTGAAACCGATATCGGTTATATAGCCGATACTCGCTGCCGGATGTTCTCCGCAGATTCTTTCGTAGAGGTTTGCCGGATTCTCAACAAGTTCTTCGACGATATCTTCTCCCTGTCTTCTGAGCACTTTCAACGGTTCGTTTGCCTGTTTCGACCCATAAAGGTGCTTCTTCAAAATACGCAGCCAGTTTCCTCTTACCAATCCTGCCCGATGGAGCTTTTCTTCGTCCACCAGAAAAGAAGGCAGTTCCGATATCCTGTAGACAAGAGAAGGAATCTTGTGGTCGCATTGTTCTGCCTCGACTTTGATCTGCTCATCGAGGTAGATGGTGCGATCAGGGCGCAAGACGGTATCCCCGCTACGGCGGATGAATCCCTCGGGACCAGGAAAAATGGCTGTTTCGATGCAGTCCGCACAAACGTCATGGACTCTGAACGAGCACCAGGTGGGTTCCGCCAGGTTCCAGTCATAGCCGGCCAGCTTGCATGTCATTTTTTTCGTCAAACCGGGCGGACCATAGATATCGATTGTTTTCGGTGCCACATGTACGCTGCGGATGAAAGTATCGATGCCCATGAAATGATCCATATGGGCATGACTGATAAAAAGGGTGGAGAGAGATTTCATGACACGCTTTGCCAGGTGGTGGATTCGTCCGCAGTCCAGCAGAAGCCCCTTTCCCGTTGGCCTGATGGTTAGGTGCAGAACCGGGTCGTCCAGCAGGCCGGAAAAAAAAGTTGGTTCAAGTGTGTGAAATGGAAATCGCTGTGTCATGGCTTGATCCCTGCTGATATTTTTCACCGAAGGGATGTCGAATTTTATCTCCCCATCAATTTTCCCCGGCAAAAGGATAAATGGCAAGCTGTGGCTGTTTTTCTTCGGATTGCTTCACCATGGGGGCCATCCCCTGCCGGGATACGTGCCGCGAACGGAGCTTTTTCCATTCAAGATAGTGGCGACTTGGCCGAAAAGGAGAGTGTGGCCATGAAACAGGTTTGCTTTCCATCTGCAGCGAAAGCTACCTTTGGTTGATTGGCCGGTGTTTCAGGATTTTTTTTCATCCGGCACACATGACATTTTTGCATTCAGGTGATATGACCATGATGAATAAAATAACAATTCTTGCCGTGGACGATATTGAAATGAACCTCCGGATAATGAGGGACGTGCTGCGGGGACTTGGCGAGATAGATCTTCTTGAGGCGCGCAATGGCAAGGAAGCCTTGGCCATACTGGCGCAAAGGCCTGACGTGGATATCGTGCTGCTCGACCTCGAAATGCCGGTTATGAACGGTTTCGAAGCCTTGCGTTATCTGAAGGTGCATGAACGGTTCCGCGGTATCCCGGTGATAGTCGTAACGTCCGACAAGTCGGAGGTGAGAAAAACCCTGGAAATGGGTGCCAATGATTTCATGGCGAAGCCATTTGACCCTGAGGAACTCAAACTGCGGGTCATGAATCATGTGCGCAGCAAGAAACTGGGTGACTTGGCCCACGATATGACCGACTTGCTTGAAAAGGAAATTGTAAGAAAAACTGCTGCTCTGCGGAAGTCCCTGGACTTTTCACGGCAGGCGGAGTTCGAGATATCGCTCCGCCTCGGCAGGGCGGCCGAATACCGTGACCTTGAGACCGGCATGCATATTCGCCGAATCAGTGAAATGTCAAAGGAACTTGCCGTCCTCCGGGGGCTTTCTGCTGAAGAATGCGAAATCGTGCGGCATGCGTCACCTCTCCATGATGTTGGAAAAATAGGGATTCCCGACCGGATTCTCCTCAAGACCGGCAAACTGGATCCGGAGGAGTTCCACGTCATGAAAATGCACGCCGTCATCGGTGGGAAAATTCTCGATGAAGGCGAAAAATTTCCTGTTATCGAGGCCGGCAAAATCATTGCCTTGCAGCATCATGAAAAATGGGATGGCAGCGGTTATCCCAATGGGCTTGCCGGAACGGATATCCATATCTTCGGACGTATCGTCATGGTCGCCGATATTTTCGATGCCCTGACTTCGGAACGCCCGTACAAGAAGGCTTTTTCTTTTGAAAAGGCTTTCGAGATCATGGAAGCTGACCGGGGCGTTTTTTTTGATCCGCAGTTACTTGACCTGTTTATGGATAATCGGGCTGTTTTCATGCGCATCAAGGAAGAATTCGGTGATCATGCTGCGCAGCGCAACAACTGTGACGATAGCAACAAGCTGCTCTTTGCCGAGAGCGTTGCCGGCTAGGTGCACTTCCCGGGCTGGGGGCGACCGGTAACCAATGTTCTGCTGTATTGAGTCTTCAGCCTTGTTTACGCATCGTAGCGATGAATTCTTTTTCGTATCTGTTTGACCTTCTTACCATAAAAAATCTCCCGAATTCGGAATCAGCCCATTGTGCAAATAATCTCAAAGGGCCAGGATTAAGTCGAAGGTTTTCGTTGCCTTCTGCCGCTGTTTTGTGGCTGAATTGATTGTATGACTTTTCGGAACACCAGTGATACACTTCTCTCCTCGGCATTTCGAAGAAACCAGCTCCGCTGATTGTTTTGTTACAGTATAATCCTCCCAAGAAAGGCGCAGTGCGACCATGAGCGGCTTTCGCCATAGATACGGGCTGTTTCTTCTCCTCTGTTTCATTGCTTTTGCCACATTTTTCTGCTCCTATCTGCGCATTCCGGTGCTACCGTTGTTTGCCGTTTCCCTGGGAGCCGGCCCGGCCCAAGTCGGGGTGATCAATGGAGCCTTCATGTTGGCCACGGGAATTCTGTCGATCCCGGCCGGTGTTCTTGCCGACCGGGTCGGGCCGCGTTTGCCGGCCGTGGGCGGGATTCTGGCGGCAGCACTTTCTTCTTTCCTGGTCACTCAATGCAGTACGCCGGCTCAGATGGCCTCGGCCTACCTTCTCTTTGGGGTGGGACTGGCGGCCTTTGTCCCGAGCATGCTTTCCCAAGTGGCCGACAGCTTCCCGGTGGAGAAGCTGGGGCAGGCGTATGGCTGGTACAGCACTGCCATGTATGTTGCCATAACCCTTGGGCCGGCATCCGGTGGCTACCTGGGTAAAAACTTCGGCCTGCGCCAGGTGTTCTTCCTGTCGGGCGGCTTGCTGCTACTGGTAGCGTTACTGGCATTTGCCTTTTTGCCTCGTTCTGCGGTATTGCGCAAGCGAGAACCCCGGGCACTGCTGGCGGCGAGTTTTTCCCTGTTCCGCAACCGGGCGCTCACTGCCTGTCTTCTGGCAACCTGGGGGACAGCCATGGGATTCGGTATCTTTCTTTCATTTTTGCCCCTCTATGCTTCGGGCAAAGGACTTGACCCGGCCCAGGTGGGGCTTGTTTTTGCTGCGCAGGCTCTTAGCAATGTATTTTGTCGTATTCCGGTCGGGATGGCGGCCGACCACTTTGACCGTCGCTGGATTGTCGCCGTCGGAATGCTGCTGTTTGCCGTCGGTCTTTCCTTGCTGGGACTTTTTCAGCTTACGGCCACCCTGTCGGCCTGCGCCGGGTTGCTTGGCATCGGCATGGCCTTGACGTTTACCGCCATCGGCGCGCTCATCGCTGAATCGGTCCCGCCCTTGCAGCGGGGACTTGCCATGGGGATGTATAACAGCACCGTGTACCTGGCGATGATGACCGGTTCGACGACCATGGGAGCCTGCGTCGGCGCAACAGGATATGCCACCGGTTTCGCTCTTGGCGGCGGAGCCGCATTGGTGGGCGCGTTCGCTTTTCTTCAGGTGATCGGAGTTCGTGCCCGTTCAGGAGTTCGGCTGTAATGTTGTGCCGGGACTGTGGCGAATCGGGTGGTATACTCGTTGTGGTGTGACATGTCGAACAACTAGATGGTGACAAAGGAGGATGTGAATGAAGAAGATTGTGCTTGTTTTTGTGGTCTTGCTGCTTGTTTGCGGTTCGGCGATTGCCGGAGGAGGCCTCACCGTTTTTCTCGACAACCTGAATGTTCAGGCCCAAGCAGACCTGCCGGGGTTCTCAGCCCGGATAAGTGCCCAGTTCGGCGTCCCTCTGCCGCAGGTCCAGACGGTTCTCGGCACAGTGGCCGTGCCTGCCGATGCTTTCATGGTCTTCCAGCTAGGTCAGATGGCCAACAGAACGCCTGACGCGGTTCTTGCCACCTACCGGGCAAACAGGGGCAGAGGCTGGGGCGTGATCGCCAAAAACCTCGGCATCAAGCCTGGTTCGGCGGAGTTTCACGCATTGAAGCGGGGCGATTTGGTGCTTGCCGGCGGTCCGAACGTCGGGCCGGGAGCGGGGAAAAGTAAAGGAAAATCAAAGGGAAAGGGGCGCAACAAGTAGCAGAACCTTGCCCTGCAAGCGGGACAAAAACCAGCTGTCATCTGTCGCGCCATTTCCAGCTATTCTTCGGCGTAACGCACGTCAATGACTTCCAGCACTTCTTTCTGGACCAGGTCGAGCAGGAATGAAACCATGGCAGGATCAAGAATTCCCGAGGGTCCGAGGATGTGAGCCAGCTGGTAGTAGGTGTTTCCCTCGTTGATGACAATCCTGCCGTAAAAGGGTTCTTCACGAAGGTAAAACTCGTAGGAAATATCGGCGACATTGGCAAGTATCTCCACATCATCGGGGCATTCGATCTGCATGTCGACCATGAAGAAGAGACTGTTGTCCTTGTGCAGAACGCCGACGGTCAGATCCTGTTCCTCCTCCGCGATATCGACGAAAATCGAGTAGTCGATGTAATTCTGTTCGACTTCTCTTGCCTGAATAAATCGCCGGGTAAGCTCTTCCTTGACCAGGGTTATCGGGCTTTTGCCAATTCCTTCCCATGCATAGGGCATCCGGTTGTGGTCTCCTTTCCCTGTTTAGCTGTGCCCCGAAGGCTTGGTGCTTGTCTTTTTTTGCGGATCGTTGGTGCAACTGCTTTTCTGCCTGGATGGTTATAATAGTATAGGAAGGAAAACTTGAAAAGCCATCTGTTTTCGATATGCCGGAATTAAATCTTACACCGGTAACTTCGGACCGATCCTCTGATGCGACTTTTCCCTTATGCTCTATTGCCTTGTTGCGTCTCTGTAAAGTGTTCGGCAGAAACAATGTTCAGAAATGCTGTAAATAGTTAATTTCAGGTATTTGGTGCACAATTTCAAAAATCGGACACGTTATTCCTTCGTAGATTGAGTTTCGCATCTGTGGTGACAAACGGGACAATGATTTTGCGGCAAGTGATGAAGGTTGTTAAAAATCGGTGCGGGGTTACAATGCTTATTGAAACGATTCCGGCCGGTCCATTGAAGGCCAACTGTTACGTAATTGGCTGCACAGAGACCGGCGAAGGTGCGGTCATTGACGCCGGCGGCGATGCGGAAAAGATCCTGGCCAGGCTGAAAGCCCTCGGTCTGTCGTTGCGGTATATTCTCAATACTCATGGGCACTTCGACCATGTCAGCGCCAACAGGGCGCTCCATGATGCGACCGGTGCCGAACTGTGTATTCATGAACATGAGATGTATTTTTCTTGTTCGGCGGCTGCCGCTGGCAGAGACTTCGGGGTGGCGGCGGAGGATTCCCCTCCGCCCAATCGTTTCCTGGAGGACGGCATGCGACTGTGCCTTGGCCGGTATGTCCTTCAGGTAATTTACACGCCGGGTCATTCGCTTGGAGGGTGCTGTTTCTGGTGCGAAAGTGAAGGGCTGGTGTTCACCGGCGACACACTTTTCAACGGTTCCATTGGCAGGGTCGATCTGCCGGGCGGTTCCCTGCACGCGCTACAGCGTTCGATCAGGGAGCGCCTCTTTGTGCTTGGCGACAGCACTCGAGTTTTTCCCGGGCACGGTACCGCCAGCAGCATCGGCCGTGAACGACTCGCCAATCCCCATGTGCCTCGTGGCTAACGAGGAGGTTTTTCTGTTTTTGACCGATAAACCCTTGACCGGTTACTGGACGCTTTTTACTGCTTCATTGGAAAAAGAGCTTTCGTTTCCTGCTGCATCATAACAGGTGACGGCAAAGTAATACGTGCCTGGCGCAAGCCCGCTGATGGTACAGGATGTCCGTGTTCCGCTATCAAACACCTTGCCATAGTATCCAGGCGTGGTTCCATAATGCACTTTATATCCAGCGACGCTGGGCAGTGGCATTCCTTCGCTGGTTAGGGGCGCGTCCCAGGCAAGCGTTACGGAGCCGGCGGTGGTAGTGCCGGAGGTCGTATCGCTCCCGCCAAAAATGCCACCTCCTCCGGAACTGCCGCCGCAACCTGCAACAGACAACAGCAAAAACAATGACAGGGCTGCGGCGAAATGAAATTTCTGCATATCGAGTTACCTCCATTTTTTGTCTGAAGACCTGTGCCCAAGGCGCAAAAAAAGCCGGGCGGAATATCTGAGTGATATTTCGGCGACCCGGCTGTCTCGATGAGACCCTATAGGCTTTCCGTCCCATCCTCACGGATGGTTTAGTAGTATCGTTTATCCTAGATACATCTCTAGACAATTGGTTGTTTTAAGCGTAATTTTTACACCTGGATCAAAAAACTGTCAACAGTAAATCCCAAATTAATAACAAAATTACAACATGTCGGCGGGTCAGCGGGTGCGGTTATTGCCATTTAGAAAAAGATGACCGAAGCATCTGGTTCAAAATTCGGATGTTGAGATAGTTGCTGAAACCGGTCTTTTCCCCCCCCGTTTAAGATAGAGCCGTTCATGGTCATGGCGCACCATCCTTGCGGATTCGACCTTTCTGACGGAACATTCATGCTGGATACAAAAAACCCCTCAGCCAGTACCAGCCTGAGGGGTTTTTCGTCCTGATTAAACTCCCGGCCGGAACTGTCCCGGGAGGAAGTGCCCAAGGCAACATGCAGCGCTACTGTTCCGCACCATAATCCCGAGCGGCCCGGGTCCCTGCCGGTCTTGTGCCCGCCAGCGGAAGTCCGGGAGTCGGAGCGACCGCGTTATAATCTTCGTAGGCGTCTCTGAGCAACTGGATGGTGTACTTGTAGTTGTGGACTGCGGCAGAAGCGTTTGGCACCAATGTCTGAGAGGTCGCGGCGGAGGGAAGGCCCTTGATGATGAACTGCAGGTTGAAGGCTGCCTTGTAGGCGTTCTTTCCGCCGGTGACACTGCCCCAGGTGGTGAACCGGTTTGCTGTCTCACGGAGCACGAGATCATTGAAAAAGTATGGGTAGACCAGGTCATCATAGTAAATTCCGTTATTGGCCAACAAGGCGATAAGCCTGTTCTGCAGACTCTGGATTTCGACCGCGATCGGATTTGCGATCCCGTTTCCGTCATAATCATTGGTGTCAAAGGCTGCCCGGTACGTGTTCACATTAGGCGATGCTGCGCCTGCTGTCGAAACAGCAGGGCTGACTCCACTGATGCCGTGGCAATCGGAGGTGTTACAACTTGCGACGTTCGGTTGCCAGGAGTGGCCGCCGTTCATTGCGTCGGCGGTAGGATTCTCCATGTGGCAGGTGGTGCAGTTGGCTTCCTGGTGGGCAGCGTTAGAACTGTATGTCTTGCCGGCATATTCATAGCCGTTGACTCCCCAGAGCATGGCGCCGGTGCCAAGGTAGTGGGGATTGGAAAATGCCTTGTTGAGATCTGCAAGCGCCACTTCCGGGGCCAGCTTGTTTTTGTAGAGGGTATAGCCGCTTTCCCGGCCCTGGTGGCAATAGATGCAGATCGTGGCGTTTTCGGTGGTAGCCGGTATCGGTGAATTGTCGAGGAACACATTGCCGGAGAAGCTCACCGCCGTGGATGCGTATCTGGTCATGACGACCGGCCGCCGGGTATTTGCCGAGTTTCCTGCCGTGTTTCGATGTGGGTCGTGGCACGTTATGCAGGTAACCGAAGCATCGCCATAGACAACCGGAGCAGACGCCGTCCCCTGCACGTCATCCTGGTGGGCGCGTGAGGTCAAGCCGTTATGGCACTTGTAGCAGGCATAGTTGTTGTTCCAGCCGCCACTGCCGTTGGACACGGCTGCATTCTGCCCCGGCTTGGCGGTTGCGCCGGTAGTGGCGATCGCCATGTCGAAGGGGTAGATGGACTGGTGGCTGCCGGTGCCGGTCGGGTATTCCGGGTCATAAGCGGTGGGGTTGGCGGAAAATTCGCCGAACGGCGGCGCGCTTCGGTCACCATGGCCGGAATGGGTCCATTGGGTGTAGATATCGTCCTGGTGGGTAGCACCGCCGCTATTGCGGTAGGCTCCCCGGGTATGGCAGGCGGCGCATAGGGCTTCGGGGGTAACTTCATTGTTTGTGCCGACAACTTTGGTCAAGTCAGGGGTGACTTCCGTGCCCGGTGGTAGACCTGATGCGGGCAGTGCAGCACCATTTGGCTGAAAAAGGAATGCGGCGCTATTGGTTACCCCGGGGTCTCCGGGTATGCCCTGGGCGCCCGACGCCGTGACATAAAAGGCGCGGAACAACGGGTAGGCGGCCAGTGAGGTTCGTTGGGCGATGGCTACTTTCAGTTCCGGCTGGTGGCCGTCATGGCACGATGCGCAGGAAACAACCGGTTTCGGCAGGGCCGTGAGGCTCGGTTTCACCAGGTTGCCGTCGGCGTCGAAGGTGAAGCGTTGGTTCGGGTTGTGGCAGACGGAGCACTCCTGGATATGTTGGCCGGTGCTGACGGGCGTGGCAATCTGGGAAAAGGTTGAATTCGGCACATTGTTCGCATTGCCGTGGTCTGTTGCATTGAATTCGGCCAGTGCCTTGTCGGCGGTACCGCCGTTGATGGTTGAGTGGCAGGCGGTGCACTGGGCCGCTTGCGGGTTCGGATAGGGAATCGGGCCGACCCCGAAATGGTTCCCGCCATTACCGTGGCAGTCTTCACACTGTACCTGGCCGTCTGTCGTGTGGGTTGTGCCCTGCCAGGCAGTAACAATGGTGTTTCCGGTAATGTCTATCGGTAAAATACTCGTATGGCAGCTGATGCAGGTATCCGAACCTACCGGGCTCGGTCCAGCGACCGGAAAGAGAACACCTTCCTTTTTCCCCGAGCCGCAACCGCCGAGCAGGGCGGCAAGCAGGAATGAAAGAAGTGCTACAAAGCTCAGAATTCTGTTCCTCTGCATAGAAACCTCCTTCTCTCCCGGTATGTTCAGTAGGTGTTGTGACATTGTCTGCATGTCCTGCCGTCACTCTTGCTACGGTAGTTCCCTTTCACCGAGCCCCAGTCCCTGGGATGCGGACTGACCTTCAGGCCTTGTCGGGCGCTGTGACACTTCATGCAGACATCACCATCACTGTGGCAGCTTTGGCAGGACTGGAGATTCCTGCGTGCCTCGGCGGCGTGGTCTGCCGACCACCTGTGGGACGGCAGAAGTCCGCCTGGATGGCATGTCTGGCACTGGCTCGGATTGAAGATGGCATGATTCGGCCCGACGTCGCTCAGTTTAATGTCCCTGAATTGACGCCGGTGGGACTGGAACTGGAGATCCTGTCCCCGGAATTTCGAATGGCACTGGGAACAGTATTTCTGGTCATGGCAACGGGTACAGGTCTGCGGGTTGTCAAGTGATTTAAGGGGATGAATTTCGAGCCAGTCGGTGCGGTGGCTTTTCGGCGTGTAATCCCGCTTGTAGTTGCGGGTTGAAAGGTCCGTATCGATTCCTCCACCGCTATGACAGTCGAGGCAAAATGCCTGGTCGTGGCATTCGGCGCAATTGCTGGTGCCTTTGCCGGCTGCAACGCGATGCCCACGAAGCCAGTCGGCATCGTGATTCAGAGCCACTCCTTCGCCTTTGTGGCATTCATTGCATTCCTTGATGGAAAGAGATGAATACTCCTTGTGCGGCTCCTTTTTCTGCGCAACAGCCAGTTGCACGCAGAAAGCGGAAAGTGCCACGAAGAGGAAAAGGAAAAACCATTTCTTCACGGGAGTACCCCCTTTCAACAGCCTGCTAGAAATTGTAATCAAGGATAAAGCGTCCTTGCATATCGTTGTTGTAGGTATTGTTTATGTTATCTTCGATCTGGAGAGATGCGCGGATGTTTTTGGAAAATTTGTAGCTCCCTCCTACCCAGTATCGCTGGGCGCTTTCATCGCCGGTTATGGCATCCCACTGGTACACATCATAGGCAATCCCTCCGGCCAGCCGGAGTTTTTGGTCCACGTCGTACTGCACATCGATGGTTCCGCCGTCCATGTCACCCGGATAACCCTGGCGCTTGTCATAGGAGAGCTCGATGGAGAGGGCGTCGAGCGGCCGGAGCCTGCAGCCGATTTCGTAAAGGTTTGCGGAGCCATCATCACCGTATTCCTGACGGCTGTAGCCGACATGAACGGAGATCATGTCGTTGATGGTGTAGTCGCCCCGTATGACACCTTCCTGGTAGCGGTTCACGGCAAAGACCGAATAGATCGAGGTTGCATCGAATGTCGGATAACTTTGGTACCACTCGCCGGTCAGAACGAGGTCGGCAGTGGGGAAGTATTTTACCCCGGCCAGCACCTCGTTGAATACCTCGGCCGTCAGGTCATACCTGACGTCGGAATAGAGCTTGATGTTCTGGAAAAGGTATTGCTTGAAAGAGGCGCCGATGATGTCGCGGGCCACGTCACCCTGGTCCCATTTGCGAAACCAGCTCACCTCCAGGTCGGTATTTCGGAACCCTGCCAGATATGCTGCCATGCCTAGGGCATAATCGCCACTGTGGCCCATTTCACCGTTAAGACCAAATACAACGTTGCGGCCACCGAAAACGGTAAAGCCCACCGGCCCGGTATTCTTCAGGGTAAGTTGGGCGCCATCGACAATTGCCGTGCCGGCGGATACGTTGACGAATTGCCGACCCAGCCTGATGTCCAGCTTGTCGAAGAGCCCGCGGTATTCGCCGTAAAGATAGTACAGCCGACCATTGACTCCGTCACCATTGTTCAGGTCAGCCGTGCCCCGGCCATAGCCATAAATGGAAAACTTGCCGGCAGTGTCGATATCGGTGATGGCGAAACGGAGATATTGGGCCAGTTCTACCTGCCGGCCGTTATAGTAGTCGTTGAACCAGAGAAGCTGCGAGGAACTTGTGCCGTGGAATTCAACGGACCAAGCGGTTGCGGTCAAGAACAGGAACAGGGACAGGGACAGCAACAGCCGCGGAACCCATATTTCTCCCATCAGGAGACCCTCCCTTTGGCAGGTTGTTGAGAAACTATCAGGGAAATGCGCCTGCTCTGTTGTGCAGTGCTTCCGTCCTGCTTCATAGTTTTTCGACAGCCTGTCAGAAATAACCTGTACTATTGCATTGTCAGCTTGATGTAATGTTTTGCGTCATGCCAGCGCTATCCTGGCACTGCTTCTTGTGCCCGGTCTCTGGTCGGCTGTGATCTAACCCTTGCATGTCCAGGTGGGGTCGCGAGGCTTTTCATGAGAGACGACCGGCAGATTGTGCTTGAATTTCAGGGCGTAAGGGTGTTTACATTTGTTTACATTTCTATAAACTATCTCAATTATTCCGTCTGTCAATGTCGAACATAAAAAGCCTGCTCATCTTGAGAAGGTTTTTGCCATGGAGCGTGCGCAGCTCTGTCTGAAAATGGAGATGCGTCGGAAGGCTGCTGGTTTCGGTATTGAGTCGGAGAGTGTGGTGAGCAAGGAGAAGTGGAGGGTTTTATGAAAGTAATTGGCCTTACCGGCGGCATTGCCTCGGGGAAGAGTTTCGTGGCAACTATTCTTGAGTCGTGCGGAGCTGTTGTGGTCGATGCCGACCTGCTCGCCCGGGAAGTGGTGAAACTGGGAGAACCGGCCTATCGGGCCATTGTCGAAACGTTCGGCGAAGGGGTGGTGCAGCAGGACGGTGCCCTGGATAGAAAAGCTTTGGGCCGAATTGTTTTCGCCGATTCCGCTGCCCGGAAGGTTCTAGAGGAACTAACTCCTCCTGTGATTGCGGAACGGGCTGCGGCAAGGATTGAACGGGAGCGTTCGCGGGGCACCCCGGTAGTGTTCTATATGGTTCCCCTGTTGATCGAGGCTGGCCTTACCTCCATGGTTGATGAGATTTGGCTGGTTTTCGTAACCAGGGAGGTGCAGGTCGAACGACTCATGAAACGCGATACAATCTCGCAGGAAGAGGCTTTGCGTAAGATGGCGGCACAGATGCCGCTGCATGAAAAGGCCGCGTATGCCGACGTAATTATCGACAATAGCGGCCTCCCGGAAGAAACGGCGCGTTGCGTCAAAACTGAATGGAAGCTTCTGCAGGAACGGTTGTCCTCGGCAGAAGGATGAGTCTCGAATTCTCCTACTTATGGTAGCCGAGTTTCATGGAGATTTCATCTGCTGCTCTTATGGCAAGTGGGATGAGCTCTTTTTCCAGTCGTTCAATTGAGAGCCTCATGGACGGGCCCGAGATGCTCAGGGCACCGACTATGCGCCGCGTATAGTCCCGTATCGGGGCGCTGACACAGCGAACCCCCACATCGAGTTCTTCGTCATCTATGGCATATCCCTGCTCCGCCACCTGCTTGAGCTGCTTTTTCAGTTCCTCCCGATCCGTGATCGTGTTGGGCGTCAAGGGCTTTAACTCTTTGGTGGGGAAGTGCTCTTCGATTTCCTCCTGCGAAAGGTTGGCTATCTGGACCTTGCCTGCCGCAGTGCAGTAAGAAGGAAGGCGTGAACCGACTCGTGGTACCACCCGAACGGTCAGGTCGGTTTCCACCACGTCCAGATAAATAATGTTGAAGTCCTTGAGAATTGCTACATAGGAGGTTTCGTTGCACTCCTGCACCACCTCTTCCAGTATCGGGCGTGATTGGCGAAGGAGCCCCATCTGCTTGACGAACGTTTGTCCCAGTTCCAGAGTTTTCAGGCCCAGCCGATAATTCTCCGTTACTTTGTTCTGTTCTATGTATCCTCGGGATTCGAGAGTGGCCAGCAGGCGGAAGACATTGTTTTTGTGCAGTTGCAATCTCTTGCTCAGTTCAGTAACGCCCAGTTCGTCCACTTCGTCATGGAACTGTTCGAGAAGATCCAGGGCGTGGGAGACCGATTGGATGATATAATCGGATTTTTCTTTTTTTGCCATGTGAGTTACCTTGTGAAAGGCGGTTTCAGTGAACTCCTTGTTGGATAGTATGGGAGGTTTGCCGACATGATATCCGTTGTCGTGTCCACGTGCCGCGATGTAGTTAAAAATTCTTGGAAATATTACCGTATTATCGGTATTCGTACTGTTTTATATGTAGCCTGAATCAGGTTCTATTGAAAATCAATTTCAAGGACAAAATTGAAAAAAACATTAAAATAGATAGATAAAAGGCTATTACTACATAGATAGAATATTGTTTTACTGTTGTCAAGTTGGAAAAATAACGTTTCCTCTGTTCCGGGGAGAATTTCCTGCTTCGTGATCGATAGCTTGCCACTGCAGAGGGCTTGGAGCGGTAAACATCTATGGCGCTGATGGCTTCATTACTTCGCGCAGTACCGATGTTGCGTAGACTCCTCGGGGGAGAGAGAAGTTCAGGACAAGACCGTCGGCATCCAGCATTGACGACAGGTTTTGAATGGGTATCCGGAGCGGTCGGCGCTCGCCTTCCATCCGCAACCCCCCGGGCAGGTTGAATTCCGGGAGGCTCAGCTGCTCTTCCCGTAGCAAACTTTCTTCAATTTCACGAGGGTTCCCTGCAGGAAGTTTCATTTTGCAGCCGAACATTGGGCCGCTTGGTGAAATGGCGAATTCGCGGGCTCTTTCCGCTTCAGCTGCACTGTCTTCAACGATAAAACAGGCGCCGTTGTCGTGGCGGTAGGCGAGATCCCCCTCTTCAACCCTGTCGATGTTGTTCAGCCGCTGTTCCACAACCCGGTCGAAAAGGGCAGACTGATAGGCTGACAGGTAGAGTTTCTTCAGGCGGGGAGAAACGGCGTCGAGCGCCCGTTCGTAGGCTTCGGGGCGTTTCGTCAGTCGCTGCAGTATTTCCCGTTCCGTCCGGCAGTGACCGGGCAGTTTTTCCATGCTTGCAGCCAGGTCTCCCCGGTGATATGACTCAACGGCACTGCGCCATTGGTCATCGCGGATGGCGGCGGGGTCTCCGATAATTGCATCGATTGCCGCCTTGAAGTCCCGCCGTAACAGCGCCCTGCCGATCAGGTGGGAGTTGCCGAGGCCACCATAGCGCTGGCTGCCGAAGTAATTGGGAACCCCTCGTGCGGAGAGGACGGCAAGAATTGCCGAGGCCATTTCCAAAGCATTATCTGCCACGCCCCGGACGCGGATGGAAAAGCTGTTTCCCGCGAGATGCCCAAGTTTCAGCTTGTTGCGGTGACGGGTCGCGGAAAGAACCTTGATGCCGGGCAGGGACAGGGAGTGGAGCCGTTCCGGTTCGACCCGGGGGATGGAGAGTGTCTGGCGGGTGATCCCGCGGGCGTCCTTCATGCCGGCGTAACCCATGTCACGGTCCGGGATGCCGAGGCTCCGGGCTATACGTCGTATGGCGTCCAGGGTGGTCAGTCCGCGTTTTTCGATCTCGGTGTAGGTGTGTTCGCCCTCGCCGCAGGGGAGATAGAGCGGAATTTCCGTTACCAGAAAGTCTTCGGGCGTCTCCTTGATGGCTCCGCCGATGCCGGGCAGGTCGGCAGTCAGGTATGCATGCATGAATATCTCCTGTAAATACGGGCAAAAAAACAACGGGCTTACGACAATGGGCTCAGACCCAAAGGCCTACCTGGTTCCGTCAGCTGTTCTCACTTCACTGTTTACCGGTTTTCCGGTAGTGAACGAAATAGATCTTCTTTCCTTCGGCCATGAATTTTTTCATATACTTGGAGAGGTGGTAGGCTTCCATTTCATGTCGGTAGAGATCGGGGGCGAGGCGGTTTTCGAACCCCTCCAGACCGGCCATCATGCCGGCAACGTCGGTGCCGTAATCGTCGAAATCGGTGGCAAAGAAAAAATCCGCGCCGGGAACGAGGTAGTCACGCAGGAATTCCATGAAAGTTCGGTTTACCAGGCGGCGTTTCCGGTGCTTTTTTTTCGGCCAGGGGTCGGGGCAATTGATGTAAACAGCGGCAAGAGAACCTTTCGGGATTCTTTCGGTAATGAATTGGCGGGCTTCTTCCCGCAAAACGCGTACGTTCTTTAGACCGCGGGTATCGATTCTGCGGCAGGTTTTATAGCACCCTTTGTTGTAAAAGTCGATGGCAATGAAGTTGGTCGCCGGTCGCTCTGCCGCGGTCAGGGCAATGAAGTCGCCGATGCCGCAACCGATTTCCAGGGCAACTGGGTTATCGTTGCCAAACACCAGCTGCCAGTCGGTTGGCTTTTCCAGGTTTTCGGCCCGCAGGTAGTTGGGTGATTCGATATGGATGAAGGACTGCATTGCTTTTCCTCAGATGATTAATGTGTCTGACAAAGCGGCCGACATGGGCTGCGTTGTCGTGATAAAATAGAAAAACCGGCCATTGGTGGCTGGTGGACGCATACCATAGCACAGGAACGCGTTCTGGAAAAGTATCATGTTTCTTCCGCTTTGCAGGAGTTGTTTCCTGCTGCTGGCAGCCAAAGGTCCGGCAGCGGCATGGTTCTTGCCATTTTATACCCGGTGTGGTATAGCTATCCGCTTGAAATAGCGAAAAAAAAGGATTTGAATACATGAAATTTACCGAACTGGATCTGCCTGAAGTGGTGATGCGGGGCATTGCCGATGCAGGCTTCACCGAGTGCACTCCGATACAGGAAAAGACGTTGCCGCTCGCACTTACGGGAAAAGATGTGGCCGGCCAGGCCCAAACGGGAACCGGTAAGACCGCCGCCTTTCTCGTCACCCTCTTTGCCCGGCTCTTGGCCCACCCGAAAGAAACCAGGGACAACCATCCCCGTGCTCTCATCCTCGCCCCGACGCGGGAACTGGTGGTGCAGATCGAGAAAGATGCCCAGTTGCTGGGGGGGCACATCGGTTTCTCCATCCAGGCGATCTACGGCGGGGTCGACTACCAGAAACAGCGCAACGCCCTGCAGGAGGGGGCGGATATCATTATCGGTACTCCGGGCCGGCTCATCGACTATCTGAAGCAGAAGGTCTACAGCCTGAAACAGATCGAGGCCCTTGTCATTGACGAGGCGGACCGCATGTTCGACATGGGTTTCATTGCCGATCTCCGCTTTATCCTCCGTCGCCTGCCGCCATACGACAAACGTCAGAACATGATGTTTTCCGCGACCCTGAACCAGCGGGTCATGGAACTGGCCTACGAATTCATGAATCTTCCGGAAAAGGTCTCGGCAACGCCCGAGAAGATGACTGCCGAGCGGGTCGAACAGGTCCTCTACCATGTGGCGAGCAAAGAGAAATTTCCGCTCCTTCTCGGTCTGCTGAGAAAAGAGGGGATGGCCCGCACCATGATTTTCGTCAATACCAAGCGGGAAACCGAATTCCTGTGCGATCGCCTGAATGCCAATGATTTTCCGTGCAAGGTGATCTCCGGGGACGTGGACCAGAAAAGACGGCTGCGCATCCTCGAAGACTTCAAGCAGGGTAAGTTGCCGATTCTCATTGCCACCGACGTTGCTTCCCGCGGTCTTCATATCGACGAGATTTCTCACGTCATAAATTACGATCTTCCCCAGGATGCCGAGGACTATGTCCACCGTATCGGCCGCACCGCCCGGGCGGGTGCCGAGGGGAAAGCAATTTCTTTTGCGGACGAAACCGGAGCTTTTTACCTGGAGGCCATAGAGGAATACTCGAAGCAGAAGATTCCGGTCGAATGGGCTGATGACGATTTGTATGTCCATGACTTCAAGCGGGCAAAGCCGCGGCCGAAATCTTCGGCCGGCTCCGGAGAAGCGAAGGGAAAGGCGGGACGCGGAAGTTCGCGCGGCGCAAAACCGAAGCCGCAGAGGCGTCCCAAACAGCAGGGCGGTGAAAAGGCGGTTTCATCCCCAGTCCCTGAGGATGGCGCCAAAATGGCAGCGGGCGAGGCGGCCGAAAAGAAAAAGCGCCGCCGCCGTCCACGCAGGAAAAAACCGGCCGGCGAGGAGACACCGTCATGAAAAAAGCGGTTGTTTTGTACAGTGGCGGGCTCGATTCCACTACCTGCCTCGCCATTGCCAAGTCTGAGGGCTTCGAGGCATACGCCATGAGCTTTGCCTACGGGCAGCGGCACCAGGCAGAGTTGCAGGTTGCCCGGAAGCATGCCCGGGAGATGGGGGCGCTGGACCATATGCTGGTGGACTTCGATTTGCGGAAGATTGGCGGCAGCGCCCTTACTGCTGGGATCGATGTCCCGAAAGAAGGTGTGGGAAGCGATATTCCGGTAACCTATGTTCCGGCCAGGAATACGATATTCCTCTCCTTTGCCCTTGGCTGGGCCGAGGTGCTGGGTTCCTTCGATATTTACATAGGGGTGAATGCCCTTGACTACTCAGGGTATCCGGATTGCCGCCCTGAGTATATCGCTGCCTTCGAGACACTTGCCAACCTGGCAACCAAAGCCGCGGTGGAAGGGGCCGGGAAGTACCGCATTCATACCCCTCTGATCCATCTGACCAAGGCTGAGATCATTCGCCGCGGAGTGGGGCTGGGTGTCGATTACGGCAAGACTCATTCCTGCTACGACCCGTCGCCCGAGGGGCTTGCCTGCGGACGGTGCGACTCCTGCCGTCTGCGACTCAAAGGATTCGCAGAGGCGGGGTTGGTCGATCCTGTGCAGTATGTGGCGAGGAGAGAAGAGTGAAGAAAGCGGATAAAAAGAGCACCGTCACTGCCGGAGCCATGCGTGATGTGCAGAAAACGCCTGATTTTCGCAAGCTTGCCATTAATAAGGTGGGGGTGAAGGACATCTCCTATCCCATCGTGGTGATGGATAAGAATGACGCCTACCAGCACACCGTGGCGCGGGTGAACATGTACGTGGATCTTCCCCATCATTTCAAGGGAACCCACATGAGTCGCTTTGTGGAGATCCTCAACGCGCACCGCAAGGAGATGGCCCTGGACAAGATGGAAGCCACCCTCCAGAAAATCAAGGACAAGCTCGGCGCGTCCCGTGCCCACCTGGAGATGGAGTTTCCCTATTTTGTCGAGAAGCGCGCTCCGGTTTCCGGAGCCGTGAGCCTGATGGAATATTCCTGCCGCTTCCTTGGCAGCCTTTCTACGGAGTTCGACTTTGTTCTCGAAATCCGGGTTCCGGTCACCTCTCTATGCCCGTGCAGCAAGGAATTGAGCCGCTTTGGCGCCCACAACCAGCGCGGCATCATCGCAGTGCAGGTGCGCTACCGGGAGTTTGTCTGGATAGAAGACCTGATTGCCGCTGTTGAAGAGTGCGGCAGCAGTCCAGTGTATGCCCTGTTGAAGAGGGAGGACGAGAAGTTTGTTACCGAACAGGCCTTTGAAAATCCACGCTTTGTCGAGGATATGGTTCGCGAGGCCGCCCTCCGTCTGCTGAAAATGGACAATGTTACCTGGTTTTCGGTGTCAGCGGAAAATTTTGAATCGATCCATAACCATTCGGCCTATGCTGTTATAGAAATGGACAAGCAAAAATCCACAGAACTGGCTGAGTGCTGTGGATAACGTTGTTGAAAACCGGGTAAAATGTGGATAAAGCTACTTTTTAGAGATTTTCTTTACTCTTTTGTCTATGAATAAGGCGTTACTAATTTTTGCCAAGCAGCCCTTGCCCGGAAAGGTCAAGACTCGCCTTTCGCCCCCTTTTTCCCTTCAGGAAGCTGCTGAAATTTACCGATGCATGCTCTCTGATACACTGGTAAAAGTCGCGGAGTTTGGCGATGTGGAAAAATTTCTTTTCTTCGAGCCCTCGTCCGGGGCGGAGGATTTTTTTCGGGCAAACTTTCCCGGCATGCGCTGTCTCCCCCAATTGGGTGCCGGGCTCGGCGAGCGTCTCGAAAAGGCTTTCGAGACCGTATTTGCCTTGGGGTTCGAGTCGGTGGCGGTCATCGGCACCGATTCTCCCGACCTTCCGCTGTCGTATCTGCGGCAGCCTTTTCGACTGCTGGAAAAGGGCCAGGCGGATGTGGTTTTCGGCCCGGCAGCGGACGGCGGCTACTATCTGCTGGCACTGGCACGATCCTGTGCCGGCCTTTTTCGCGACATTCCCTGGAGCACCAATCGGGTGCTGGAAAAGAGCCTGCGAGCGGCAGTTGCTCTTCAACTACGGACAGTCTGCCTGCCGGTATGGCACGACATGGATACGGTTGAGGATCTGAAAGAATTTCTTGCTGCGGCAGGTTCGGGCTCCGCTCCCCGTACGCTCGACTTTCTGCGGGATAAGGGCGTCTGAGGAATCGCAACCGCTAGGCTTCGAGGATCGGCCGTTGTCGCTGCCGGTCCCGTTGCTATTTCAGAACCGTAACTTCGTAGCCTTTCCGTTCCAGGTGATCGAGAATGTTTTTGATATGTTCGAAGCCCCTGGTTTCCAGCTCCACTATCACCGCTGTTTCGCCGAGAGGGATTGCTCTGCAGCGCCGGTCATGGTTGATGTGAAAGATGTTTGCCTTCATCGTGGCAATTTCGCCAGCAAGTTTTGCCAGGGAGCCGGGGATGTCTTGCAATGCCACCTGCAGCTTAAGGTAGCGCCCTCCTGCCACGAGCCCCCGTTCCACCACCATGGCGATGGTTTTTACGTCGATATTGCCTCCCGACAAGAGGCAGATGGCCTTGCCGTTCGGGATAGTGGTCTTTTCCTGGAGAAGTGCCGCCAGGGAAGCCGCTCCCGCGCCCTCCGCCAGGAGTTTTGACCGTTCCAGCAGCAAAACGATCGCCTGGGCAATTTCCTCCTCCTCCACCAACACCACCTCATCGACCAGTTCGCGAACGATGCGGAAAGTCGTCTCCCCCGGCCTTTTTACCGCGATGCCATCAGCCAGGCTGGAGACAATCGGCGTTTCCATGATGCTTCCCTTTTTCAGCGAAAAATGCATGGCAGGTGCCGCCGTAGTTTCCACTCCGATGATCTTTATCCGTGAATTGCTCTCCTTTAGGGCGGTTGCTACTCCTGCTATCAGCCCCCCACCGCCGATGGGAACGAAGACGGTGGTAAGATCGGGAATGTCAGCCAGCAGCTCAAGGCCGATAGTTCCCTGTCCGGCAATCACCAGCGGATCGTCAAAGGGATGGATGAACAGGCTGCCCGTTTCCTGCTGTCGAATCAGGGCCGAGGCAAACGCTTGATCGAAATTTCTGCCGGTTAGAACGATTTGTGCGCCATAGTCTCTAACGGCATGAAACTTTTGTAGCGGAGTGTTTTCCGGCATGAACACGGTGGCCGGTATGCCGAGCAGCGAAGCGGAAAAGGCGACTCCCTGGCCGTGGTTACCCGCCGACGCGGTGATGACGCCGTGTGTCAAGGCTTCGCGGGGTTGCGCAAGGATGAAGTTGAGAGCGCCGCGGATTTTGAATGAGCCGGTACGTTGCAGGTTTTCACATTTAAAGTAGATGGGCAGGCCGAGTCGGTCGCTGAAATAGTGCGAGTGAATCAACTCGGTGCGGCGAACCCTCTTTTTCAGTCTTTCTGCTGCTTCTACGATGAGAAGGTAGGGAAGCATGGTGCCTCCTGTCTGGTGGCCCGTGCGCTTGCTTCACCCCATTGATTCCGACGATTCTTACTCCGGACAAACTGGCATCAGGGGTGATGATCATGGTGCTCGTGCGTACAGGTGCCATGTTCATGTTCGTGATGGCCTTCCGCACGCGGCTGATGACGCAGATCTTTGATAAGCGGAGCGCCAGCGCAGAGCGTGCATTCCACCTGCAGGGTGGTATGGGTGATGTGGTGGTTGTCGTGGAGGTTTTTTTCGATGGCGCGAAGAACCTCCGCCTGTCTGTCCTTGTGGCTCGGGTCAATATCGATGTGTGCCGACAGGGCGATGATATGGGAGCAGATGGTCCAGATGTTCAGGTGATGTAGATCGCGAACACCGTCGATGCCCCGAATGGTGGCAGCCACGTCGGAAGTGTTGAGTCTGCGCGGAGTCCCTTCCAGGAGGATATGGATCGACTCGCGGAGTACCCGCCAAGCTCCCCAGAAAATAGCGCAGCCGATTACTATGGATACAATCGGGTCGAGGATGTACCAGCCGGTGAAATAGATGACTACCCCGGCGACGATAACCCCGACCGAGGTTGCTGCGTCGCCGATCACATGCAGAAAGGCGCTGTGCACGTTCAGGTCGTCATGGGAGTGCTGGTGAAGGGCCGAAGCGGCAAGGAGATTCATTACCAGGCCTATCGCGGCGATGATAAACATGGGGATGCTTTTGATAGGTTCCGGGGCGAGCAAGCGCTGCAAGGCTTCATAGAAAATGCCGATCGCCATGAGAAAAACCGTTGCACCATTGATGAAAGACGCAAACACCTCGGCCCGGTGCCAGCCGAAGGTGCGGGTGTCCGAGGCGGGGATAGCGGCGAGACGTATCGCTACCAGCGAAAGGACCAGGGCGAAAATGTCGAGAAAGACATGCGCCGCATCGGAGAGCAGGGCCAGGGAGTTGGTCCAGATACCGCCGACCACTTCTGCGATCAGAGTAAGTGCCGTTAGGGCGATCGCATACTTCAGGCGTCCCTCGATGCTTTTATCCAGCTGGCTGTTTTCGCTCATGGGTTTCCCGTTCCTTGGCACGGTTAGATCGGTGATGGTGGGACAGGGAGCATGAGTAGGGTGGTGTCGATCCCATGAAGGAAAAGGGCGACCGCAGTAACGATTTCAGGCTGCCTGTTGTGATAGCGGAACTCTTTATGGAAAAAGTCTAGCAGACGGCCGGGGTCCGGTCAAATCCGGTTCGTCCCTCTCCGTACCGTTGCAATTTGGCGCATCTGCTGGTAACGTAGCGAAAAAGTAATTCGGAGGCTTCTGTTATGGATACCAGCCACTATCGTCTGCTGATTCTCGGCTCCGGCCCTGCCGGTTATACCGCCGCTATTTATGCTGCCCGCGCCAACCTGGCGCCAGCCCTAATTACCGGCATGCAGCAGGGTGGGCAATTGACCACCACAACCATGGTTGATAATTGGCCCGGCGACCCGGACGGCGTGCTCGGCACCGATCTTATGGATCGGATGCTGCAGCATGCGGAGCGGTTCGAGACCAAGATAATCTATGACCATATCAACCGGGCGGATCTTTCTCGTCAGCCGTTCCTTCTGGAAGGGGACGCAGGCTCCTATACCTGTGATGCCCTGATCATTGCCACCGGCGCATCGGCCAAATACCTTGGACTTCCTTCCGAAGAAGCTTTCAAGGGGAAGGGCGTATCCGCCTGTGCCACCTGCGACGGTTTCTTCTATCGGGGTAAAAACGTGGCTGTTATCGGCGGTGGCAGCACTGCGGCCGAAGAGGCTCTCTACCTCTCCAATATTGCTGCTCATGTTACCGTTGTCCACCGGCGGGACCAGTTGCGGGCGGAAAAGTTACTGGCCGACAAGCTGATCGAGAAAGACAGGACCGGTAATGTAACTATTGAATGGAACAGCGTGCTGGATGAGGTGCTTGGTGACGAGACCGGTGTTACCGGAGTGCGTCTGTTGAACAAGGACGGCTCCACCAAGGAGGTGCCGGTTCACGGCGTATTCATTGCCATCGGCCACAAACCCAATACCGATTTGTTCGCAGGGCAGCTTGAGATGGAAGACGGTTATATTAAAACCCAGTGCGGACAGGAGGGCAACGCTACGTTGACCAGTGTGCCTGGCGTTTTTGCTGCCGGTGACGTTCAGGACCAGCACTATCGTCAGGCGATTACCTCTGCCGGAACCGGCTGCATGGCAGCACTGGATGCAGAAAAATATCTCGATATGTTAAAGTCGTAGGGGCATCTTCAGCGGACCCGATGCACATGGGTGGCGTACGAAAAAACGCCACTTTTCTGCTCTCAGACAGTGAATACGTCACGATTAATCAACTATTTAAATCGTTGACAGGAATTCCTGATGCTGTTACATTCATCGTCTTTGAAGCATACCGGAATTTAGTTCCGGTTGATCACACGAAGCCATGCAGTGCGCAGCAGAAAGAATCGAAACGTGACATTTCCCAGGAACATCGAAGCCTCCCTGCCCAAAGGAGTTGCTGATTTTCTCCCTGAAAAGGCCGCTAAAATCGGCTATATTCAGGAACGAATCCTCAAGGTTTTTGAGTTGTGGGGGTTCAGGCGGATTATTACCCCGCTTCTTGAGTTTCAGGATGTCATGGCTCTTGCCATGGGTGAAGACCTCAAGGAGAGAGTCTTTCGATTTGATGACCGCCAGACCGGCAAACTTCTCGTTATCCCTCCCGATATCACGCCCCAGATTGCACGAATTGTTGCTACTAGGATGAAAGGGTATCCTTTGCCACACAGGCTCTATTACAGTGGCAGAGTGCTTCGTCATGCCGAACTTCAGTCTGGACGCAGTCGGGAAATTTTTCAGGCCGGTGTGGAGCTTATCGGGCTCGACTCTCCTGAAGCCGATGCGGAGATGGCGGCAATTGCCGTAGAAGTGTTGAAAAGTCTGAACTTTGATGGCTTTAAGATAGCAGTCGGCCAGGTAGAGTTTTTTCGCGGAATAATGGATTCGGCTGATTTTTCCCCGGTCTCGCGGAATCTGCTTCGCGATGCCATCGGCAAGAAAGACGTTTCGGCGCTACGCGCGCTGTTGGAAAACGAGTCCGTTCCCGATAGGGTCAAGGAAGAGTTGCTGATCCTTCCCCGCCTTTTCGGCGGGTCAGAGGTTCTTGCGGAAGCCGATCGGCTTGTTACCAATGAACGCTCAAGAAAGGCGTTGGCAAATATTGCTCAGGTGCTCGAAGTTCTTGCCATCTATGGTGTCAGCGATTATCTGACCATCGATCTTGGCGAAATCCGGGGTCTCGACTATTACACCGGCGTTACCCTTGAGGGTTTTGTGCCGGGTGTCGGCGAACCGGTCTGCAGTGGCGGACGTTACGACAATCTGACGGCACACTATGGTTTTCCTGCGCCTGCCACCGGTTTCGCATTCAACATCATGGCCCTGCTTGCCGCTGCTGAAAAAAGGCCTGATGTTGAAGCAAGCAAGACGGGCGATTTCCTTATTTTTAATAAAAAGGAAGATCGCCGTGAAGCGCTTGAAATTGCCAAGCGTTTACGGAAAAAGGGTTTTACCGTGGCCAGGGACATTATCCGGCGAGATTTTGCCGAGTCTCTGGAATATGCCAGGAAAATGAATATAGTACATATGATTGTCATTGGCACCCCTGATTGTGCCGATGGTCAAGTGTATGTTGTGAGGGTTGCTGATAAGAAAGGGATAACGGTCACGAAAAGTGATCTGTGCAGAAAAGACTTTTCTCTCAGTTTCGGCCCCTTGCAAGGAGATACGTAATGGCGAATGTTGTTGTGGTTGGAGCCCAGTGGGGTGATGAGGGAAAAGGTAAGGTAGTCGATATCTTTACCGAATTTGCTGACGACGTAGTCCGTTTTCAGGGTGGCAACAATGCTGGACATACCCTCGTCGTCGGGACTGAGAAAGTTATTCTCCACCTTATCCCGTCCGGTATACTGCATGCGGGAAAACGGTGCATTATCGGTAATGGGGTGGTTCTGGACCCTGAGGTTTTTATTCAGGAAGTGGCTACGCTGAAGGCCGGAGGCCACTTGGCGGATGATTCGTGCCTGCTGCTCAGCGAGTCGCTTCATGTAATCATGCCATACCACAAGAAAATCGACCTGGCACGTGAAAAAAAGAGCGGCTCCGGAAAGATCGGCACAACCGGGCGAGGAATCGGTCCCTGTTACGAGGACAAGATCGGGCGTCGCGGCATCAGGCTTATGGAGCTTCTCGACAAGGACTGTTTCGCCAGAAAGCTTCGCGAAAACCTTGAAGAAAAGAACTTTCTTCTGGAAAAATATCTTGGCGATGCGCCGCTTGGTTTCGAAGAGATATTTGAAACCTATTGCGGATATGCGGATGTGCTCCGCAAGTATGTTGCTGACACCCCCCTTGTTCTCCGTACGGATATCTCGTCAGGGAAAAAGATTCTTTTCGAAGGTGCTCAGGGCACGATGCTGGACATCGACTATGGTACCTATCCCTTTGTAACATCCTCCTCTACTTGTGCCGGGGGGGCTTGTACCGGCAGCGGTGTAGGCCCGGGGGATATTCAAGAGATTATCGGCATTTCGAAAGCATATGTTACCAGGGTAGGCAGCGGCCCTTTTCCCACTGAACTGGAAGACGAGTTCGGTGAACGGCTTCGGACCGCAGGGGGCGAGTTCGGTTCCACGACTGGTCGGCCGCGAAGATGCGGATGGTTCGATGCGCTGGTTGCTCGGTACTCGGTACGAATCAATGGCTTGACGGGTATTGCGCTTACCAAGCTGGATGTCTTGAGCGGTTTCGACAGTATCAAGATCTGCACCGGCTATATGTATCAGGGCCGGCTTTTGCAGGAACTTCCGGCTTCCATGGAAGTTTTTGCAAGCTGTACGCCGGTGTATGAGGAAGTTCCCGGCTGGTGTTCCGATATTACTTCGGTGCGAAGACTCGAAGATCTGCCGGAGAATGCGCGAAACTACTTGAAAAGGCTGGAAGAGCTTGTCAAATGTCCCATTACTCTTGTTTCGGTCGGTGCCCGGAGGGACGAGACGATCATGCTGCGTAATCCGTTCATGTCATAAAAAATGTCTGCTGCGAAAAAAATGCTTGACCCAAATCACATGCTGTAGTATAAAGTCTATCTCTTAACACAACGAGCCGCTAGCTCAGTCGGTAGAGCACCTGACTTTTAATCAGGTGGTCGTTGGTTCGACCCCAACGCGGCTCACCAAAATAACCAGGGGGTTCTAAGAGCCCCCTGTTACTTCGTCCCCTTCGTCTAGCCCGGCCCAGGACACCGCCCTTTCACGGCGGCGACGGGGGTTCAAATCCCCCAGGGGACGCCAACAGAATTTGTCGGGGCTGATCATCGTGTATGGTCAGCCCCTTTTTTTTTGCACAGATTTGTGTCAGGCCTGTTGTTTGTGCGTCTGGTTGGTGTCGAGCTAAGTGTTATGTGTGCCACTTAAGTGCTTGGCGAAAATGCGGCATTCTTTCCTTTCCTGCCTGAAGTGTTATGGTTTTTCCTGCCAATCTGGCACCTTTAGGTCTTCGCGTGGCCCCTGTCCTGAAATATTTCTCCTGGTAGTGTTCTATATTAGAACTGTGTTCTTTCCGATTACACCATAAAAAATCCTGTATACAGTGTTGAATCTACTCCTGTCAGGTTGCAGAAGAGAAAAGAGTCCCTAAATTGAACACAAGTGCATAGTGCTTGGGTCCAAAGGTCGTTGAAAAACCACGTTTTTTTGGTGGCATGTATATTGCTTTCACAAAACGATGTTTTGGTTTGATTTTTTTCGACAGGAAGGAGGTGTGAAACAATCCGGTGCAAAGATCCCGGCCGGAACGAGGATTTTCCTTATGCAGGCTTTATGATTGGTTCCCGGGAGACTGAACCCGGGCATGTCACGGCACATTGGCAGCTTACTGGAATGCATTGCAGGATGAGGGGGGAAAGTTTTGCGCTGCCCCAGTGTCGGTCTTGAGGTGAAACCTCTGTAGGTGCTTTTCTGTTGTGTTTTTTGAGTCTCCCGTAAGTTGACTGCTCAGTATGGGTAGAAACCTTCAACTTTGAAGGAGCAACCTATTTATTAATTACCATGAGAAGGAGGAAAAGGATGAAGAGAGCTAAAGTCAGTAGTGCGATTATTGGTTTGCTGGGTTTTGCCGCCCTGGTGTTGGTGGCGAGCACCCCTGCCAAGGCAGCTTTTGTTGTCGGTGGCGAAAACGGCTGGCAGATGAGCTACGACGGTATGATCAACGTGTTCATGGTCTATGATGCAAAGTCTCAGCTTGAGTACAAAAATGGCGACGTGAAAGTGGCATCTCCTTACAGCGAGTTGCAGTCATTCCGTATCCGTACCGGTCTCCTTCCGAGTATCTTTGCCTTCAATGTCAAGTCACCTACCATCAACGGCGTTGACTACAGTGCAAGGATTGGTCTCTATCCGCAGATTCAGAACAACGGTACCAGGATTGGTCTCGGTACTTATGGCGACGGCGGTACCAGCATCGATATCCGTGAAGTGTTCTTCACCGCAGACGGTAAATTCGGTCAGTTCCTTGTCGGCCGTGCGCTGAACCTGTACGAAGGGAAAAACATCCTTACCGACATGACCCTGATCGGTAACGGCGTGCCCCTCAACATGACCGGCGGCGGGGTTGACCTCGGCCACATCGGTTATGGCTATACCTATACTTCTTTCGGACCCCAGTTCCGTTACACCACCCCCGACATGAGCGGTTTCAAGGTTGCCTTCGCAATCTGTGACCCCAGCAACATAGGTGGTGCAACGGCAATCAATCAGCCGCGTTTTGAAACCGAACTTTCTTATGTGAAGGAATTCGGCAGCGTAAAGACCAGCAGCTGGCTTGCCGGTATGTTCCAGGAAGCAAAATTTAACGGTACCGGTCACAAAGTGACCACTATTGGCGGTGCTGGTGGTGTTCAGGCATGGGTTGGTCCGGTTGAGATGCTGGTTTCCGGATTTGGCGGCAAGGGCGTTGGTATCCAGCTTACCCAGGTAGACGCTGCTGTGCTTGATGCTGCTGGGAAAGAGCGTGTTACCTATGGTGGCCTTGTCCATGCGACCTATACCATCGGCGCAGCAAAACTCGGCGTTCAGTATGGTATCAACTATGCTGACAAAACGGATGTTGATAGTCTGACAACCGGTTTTGACGGCATCAAGTCCAAGCAGGCCGTTACCGGTGGTTGCTATTACTCCATCAACAAGTACCTGACACTGGTAGGCGAGTATACCTGGGCACGTGACTCCTATTATGACAGCTCACGTCAAACCCAGAACATTGTGTCTCTTGGTACCGTTTTCACCTGGTAAGAAGAAAAATTTTCTAGTGTGATTGCATTATGGGGGCCTGTCAATCAGGCCCCTGTTTTTTTTGCCCCAAAAGCTACTATACAGCAGTTGCCGCGGCTGCACAAAGTTGTCATGAGCTGCTTTTGCTTTGACTTTCTGCGCTGTCTAGTGCTATACAAAACAGTCAGTAGTTTTAGGATAAATAGTGCTTTTCCGGCTTGCATCTGCCGCAATCCAGTTTCTCGAAATCTCACCTGATCAGCAGGTTACATCCTTCTTAAGGAGCGCGTAATGAAAAATGACTCTGTAGGATTCCCGCTAAAAACCTCCGCTTGGGGGGTAATGTTCCTGATGTTGTTTTGCCTGGGAGCTACGGGTTGCTCAACGGTCAAATCGCTTGTTGTCAGCGATAAAGACAGGAAGGAACTTTTCAAATCTCGAGACCAGTACGTTCGGATCATTGATCAGGACAGCGTAAAGGGTGTTAAGGTAACGCCGAATAATCATCCTGTTTCGCTTGATGAGGAACAGGTGCGAATGGCGCTCAGCACTATCGAGTTCATGCTGCCTGGCCAAGACAAGTCGTTTCCGGTTTTCGAAAAGCCGGAACTTGATGTTCTCGAGAAATATATCAGCAGTGCATTGGCGCAAGCGGGGCCTGATGAGGATGTTACCTTTGGCGTGATCGGCGACTACCGTGCTGTTTACGGATTGGCGAAAGAACAGATGTATACCTCCGGCAGGGTGTTTTATCGTGATGGTAAGCTCAACATCATCTTCGGTGACATACATGGAAAATACTGGGCCAATGCTGATCGACGCTTGTATCCGTTGGCGCCTGGTTCTCGCTTTAAGCCAGGGACTCACGTTTGGCGCCTGCTGAGTCAGCCTGATCAGGAATTTTATGCCGGTCCGGAAGGTGTGCGCAGCGACTGGATTGTCCTGGATCTTGCCTCAATGGAAGCTCGGGCTGCTTTAGGTGAAAAAGCTGCTGCTCAAAGTCCCGGCATGACAGGTGGTCAGCCCTTCTATGGGGCACAGAAAAGCATTGAGGAGCGTCTCGTGATTCTGAATGATCTGAAAAACAAAAAAATGATAACGGAAGAGGAGTATGAGAAGAAGCGTCTGGATATATTGAAGGATCTTTAGTTCTCGTGCTGGACGCCGTTTCTTAAAATATTTTCATTGAATATGAAGGTTTGCTATATGTCGGCCCAAGGAGTACTGAGTTGTTTTGTCGGTACATCTTGGGCCGCTCTTATTTTGTGACCAGCTCTAATTGGGGGCCGGTTTCGGTCCGGCCCTTTCTTGCCGACTTCCTTAACTATTCATAACCATTCGGAAATAATGCTAGATTTTTGGTTTTAAGTAATGTATACAGTATGAGGGAAAAAGAGAACACTGTTAGAAAAGTCCCGATCTTCGGGTGGTGTTAGACATCTCTTCTTCCCAGGGACGGGGTGGTAAACGATAATATACGGAACTTTTGGGCTTTGTGGTACCTAATGAAAGCAAAGGGGTTGCATAGATGACAGCTCAAGTCATTCATCTGATTGAGGAAGCCTGGAACAGGTATATTGCAAATGATGTTCTGGATGTCCATAAATTGCGGCCTGAGGTCGCCCACTCCTGGCAGAGGTGCCGGAATTTTAAAGTTGATCCGTATGAACAGCAAAACTTCGATTCTAAGGGCAGTGAATTAAAAGACGTACTGCAGGCTTCACAGCATTTGATCAAGATTGCCCGCCCATTTATTCATAATCTATATGGCTTCGTGAAGGGGTCCGGTTTTCAGGTGGTTCTTGCCGATAAGGAAGGTTTGATCGTCGAGGCTATTGGTGATCCTGAAATTATCAAAAAAACCAAGCAGATTCAGTTGTGTCCGGGAGGCAATTGGAGTGAAGCCGTTAAAGGCACAAATGCCATAGGTACGGCAATTTTTGAAAAAAAACCAATCCAGATATTTGCTCGAGAACACTTCTGTCAACCCCACCACTTTCTAACCTGCTCAGCGTCTCCCGTTTATGACCCCGAAGGCCAGATGGTCGGAGTGCTGGACATTACCGGAGACTATAAGGCATTCAATCCTCATACTCTCAGTATGGTTGTCGCTGCGGTTAGTGCGATAGAAAATCAACTGCGTCTACATAAGACAACCAGCAAACTTTATGTTTCCTATAAATTCTCTAATACCCTTCTCGAAACCATTTCTGACGGAGTCATCGCAGTAGACACTAATGGTGTTATCACGCAACTGAATTCCTATGGCGGCAAGATTCTTGGCGCGGATCCAAAGTTTTCCATCGGCAAGCATATCGCAACTGTGCTCAAGAAGCCTGCAGCAATCCTCCAGGTTTTGTCGACAGGCGTTGAGTACCGGGATCACGAACTGTTCAATGAAGATACAGGAAAGAAAGTCAACCAATCGGTTTCCCCTTTGCGGGATGATACCGGGCGAACAATCGGTGTGCTTGGTATCCTGCGGGAGCACAAAGAGAGGCAGGCGGGCAGAAGGAACGGCTCACTTACGGCCAAATATGTTTTAGACGATATTATTGGCGATAGTGAATCTGTGTTGGTTGCAAAAAAATGGGCGAGGATTGCTGCCGGGAGCCCTTCAACTGTTCTTCTGACTGGAGAGAGTGGCACGGGTAAAGAGCTTTTTGCGCAGGCGATACATAATGGCAGTTCCCGCAAGGAGCGACCATTTATTGCTATAAATTGCGCCGCTTTGCCGGATACGTTGATTGAAAGTGAACTTTTTGGGTACGAGGAAGGTTCTTTTACCGGTTCCAAGAAAGGCGGTCAGGCCGGCAAGTTTGAGTTGGCGAACGGCGGTACGATCTTTCTTGATGAGATAGGCGATATCCCTCTTTATACGCAAGTCAAACTGCTCCGTGTTATCCAGGAAAAGAAGATCTCTCGTATTGGTTCTTCCGGTGAAATAAATGTTGATATTCGAATTGTCGCGGCAACCCATAAGGATCTTAAGGAAGAGGTGCAAAAGGGGAATTTCAGGAAAGACCTTTATTATCGGTTGAATGTAATTACGATAAACATTGCCTCTCTTCGGGAGAGGATGGATGACCTTTCGCTTCTGGCCAAGCATTTCGTCCAAAAGTTATCCCTTAAGTTGGATAAGAAAAATATTACCGTAACGGATGATTTCCTCGACAAGCTGAAAACATATAGTTGGCCGGGAAATATTCGAGAACTTGAGAACGCGATTGAGCGTGCGCTTAACATTTTGACGGATCACGGTGTGCTGGTTCCCGATTTGTTACATTTTGACAGCCCCGTTCCTGCAAAAATCGGTGAGCGGATTACGGAAGTGAAATCGTTGAAGGATATCGAAAAGGACGCAATTGTTCAGGCCTTGAATATTTATAAAGGAAATATTCTCAAGGTGTCTGCAAAGCTGGGTGTGGGGCGCAACACTCTTTATCGCAAGATTAAGGAATATGATATCAAGTAACTTTTTGTCCGGAGATTGCGCCGTGTCGTCACCAGGGTGCGGCGTTGAGTGGGCTGTTTTCGTAATCAACTATTCTGAGAAATTATCGTTTTACAAACAAAAAACACATTCCTATAAACACCCGAAAGAATAAAGTCAGTAGTTTTTGACTAGAGGTTGTGCGGGAGGGTGCCGGTTTCTTCCGGTCTTCACTACTAACCTTCCTTCAGCTTGGTTTCTTTTCTCACCTTACCTGTCCAAATTTAATGTCTAACGGAAAGCCCTGTCTTTGCGCGGGCTGGCTCTTTTTCGTGCTGATCAGTGCCGATTTTATCCGCTATGTGCTCTGCTGTGATGGTGCTGTTTGGTCTCAACTGGCTTGTAATGTGCGTTGCTGTGCAGTTGCTCCGGTGTGCGAATCGATAAAAACCGGCCCTGAAAAATATTAAATCAAGTGGTGCTTGACAGTCGATTTTTCCTCGGTATTCTTAAAACGTTTTGGCGCAGCGGGAAGATGTCAGTGCTCTATAATCAAACGTCATGTTCCAAAATGGATTGAGGTTCGTTACTCCTGAAAATGTGCGACTAGAGCTTTCCTTCCATAATCCGGGCAATTGCTGGAATCGAGATCAACGGCTGTAACTGGCACCGGATTTGCAGTAAGTAAAACACTTGTTTATTGAAATGGAAGATTTGTACAGAGAGGGGGTGGTAGTAAAGAGACGGGCATTGCAGTTTAGCTTTAGTTGTAGTAGGTTCATGTAGTCGCAGAAAATGGGTATTTGCCCAAATGTGTTTTGATGGAAAAAAATAAAATATGGAGGATTGACAAATGGCTTTAGCAGAACAGAGTTTCTTTTTCTTCATTCCGACTATCAGCATTCTTGGTGTAGGTTGTTCTAAGGAAGCAGGCCCCAAAGCTAAATCCTTGGGCTTCAAAAAAGCTCTGCTTGTAACCGACGCCGGCTTGGCGAAAATGGGCGTTGCCGACATCATCGGTGGTTACCTGAAGGCCGAAGGCGTTGATTATGTTCTTTATTCCGGCGCTGAGCCCAATCCTACCGACATAAACGTACGTGACGGCGTTAAAGTATGGAAAGACAACGGCTGTGACTCCCTGATCTCTCTGGGTGGCGGTAGCTCCCATGACTGCGGTAAGGGTATTGGCCTCATGATGTCCAACCCCGGGAAAGACATCCGTGATTTCGAAGGCCTCGACGTTTCCACCGAGAACTTCGTTCCTTACATCGCCATCAACACCACCGCTGGTACCGCCAGCGAAATGACCCGTTTCTGCATCATCACCAACACCGATACCCATGTTAAAATGGCTATCGTTGACTGGCGTGTAACAGCACAGGTATGTATCGTTGACCCGGTCCTCATGCTCGGCAAGCCGCCCGCATTGACCGCAGCAACCGGTATGGACGCCCTTACCCACGCTGTTGAAGCATATGTATCAACCATCGCTGAGCCGATCACCGACGCATGCGCCATCAAGGCCATCGAACTGATCGCCAAAGCTCTGCCCCGCGCAGTTGCTCTGGGTTCCGACCTCCAGGCACGTGACGATATGGCATGGGCAGAATTCCTTGCCGGTATGGCATTCAACAACGCCGGTCTCGGCTACGTTCACGCCATGGCTCACCAGCTGGGCGGTTTCTACAACCTGCCGCACGGTGTTTGCAACGCCATCCTGTTGCCGCACGTTGAGCAGTACAACCTGATTGCCGCTCCGGCTCGTCTTGCTGACGTTGCCAAGGCAATGGGCGTTCCCATAGACGGTCTGTCAGTGATGGATGCAGCACAGGCAGCCATCGACGCCATCAAGAAACTGTCCGCACAGATCGGTATTCCGCCGAACCTCACCGTTCTTGGCGTGAAAGAAGCCGACCTCAAGGTTATGGCTGAAAACGCAAAGAAAGACGTTTGCCAGCTCATGAATCCGCGTACTGCTACTCTTGATCAGGTTATCGATATCTTCAAGAACGCAATGTAATTTAACTAGCTTTAACTGTTTTACTCGGGGGGTGGATTTTCCACCCCCCAACTTTTATCTTCGCTTCAAAACAATCAGGTTAAAGTATCCCTGCCTCAAAAATACGCCTAAATGGCGCCGCACCTTTGGTGGTACGCAGAAGAAAACGCAAAGCCAGCCAAGGGAGTTCGCGCCGACAGGATGCATTGGTTCTGTTCTATTTTAGGACGTAGTCGCTTTATACAATAGTTTTGTCTTTTTATGATACATCACGGTATTGCCCATTATACGACGGAATTCCAGATATTTCTACGTTTGCATGGGTTTTGTTTTGTTTGATTGGTTGACTCAATTGTCGCTAGATTAAGGATACTCCCTGATTTTTCGATAAAAATCAAACAGGGTTCCAGTCGCAACAATAAAGATTTTATTTTTCTTTTGAGTTGTGGTATGTTTCTTTCATAATGTAGTCCCGGGCAGCTTCAAAAATGAAAAAAGAATGGGAATGGAGGAAAGTATGGGAGACAAGATTATCCGTATCAACATGACGAACCTCACAACTGCTGTTGAGGCAGTGCCGGCTGAGTGGGCTGGCCTTGGTGGTCGTGGTCTTACCTCGACTATCATCGCAAAAGAGGTTCCACCGATGTGCGAAGCGCTTGGTAAATATAACAAGCTTGCTTTTTCACCCGGCTTGTTGACAGCTACTGCGGCCGCTAACTCCGGTCGTCTTTCCGCTGGTTTCAAGAGTCCTCTGACCGGTGGTATCAAGGAAAGTAATGCTGGTGGAACTGCAGCACAGAAGCTCGAAAGACTTGGTATCAAGGCTGTCATTATCGAAGGTATGCCTGAGAAGGACACCTGGTACAGCATCCACATCGATAATAACGGTGCAACAATTAAAGAAGATGTTGAATACATCGGCAAAGGTAACTACGAGCTTTTCAACATCATCGGTGAAAAAATGGGACCGAAAATCGGTGTCCTTGCAATTGGTCCTGCTGGTGAGTACAAAATGGCAGCAGCCAATATTTCTGTTAAAGATCCCGATGGCAACATTCGCAGCCACGGCCGTGGTGGTGGCGGTGCAGTTATGGGTTCCAAAAAAATCAAGTACATCACCATTGATGAGACTGGCGGACCTGGCGTTACCATCGCAGATCCCGAGAAGTTCAAGACTCAGGCCAGAATCTTTGCCAAAGCAATGCTTGATCACCCCGTTACCGGCCAGGGTCTCCCGACCTACGGTACCGACGTATTGATCAACATCCTGAACGAAGCTGGTGGTCTTCCCACCAAGAACTTCCGTTTCGGAACCGTAGATCATCCGGAGAAAATTTGTGGTGAAACAGTACATGATACCATTGCTGCTCGTCCCAATGGCGTGACTGCTCATGGCTGTCATGCTGGTTGTATCATCAAGTGTTCCCAGATTTATACCGACAAAGACGGTAAATACATCACTTCCGGTTTCGAGTATGAGACCATCTGGGGTTTTGGTTGCGCTTGTAACATTGAAGACCTCGATGACATCGCAAAGAACGACTGGGTAATGGACGATGTCGGTGTTGACTCTATTGAAGGTGCGGTTCTCATGAGCGTTGCTATGGAAGCCGGTATTATTCCTTGGGGTGACGGCAAGGCTACCTATCGTCTCTTCGACGAAGATATGCGCAAAGGTACCCCGCTCGGCCGCATTCTCGGCAATGGCGCAGGTTCTGTCGGCAAGACCTATGGTCTTACCAGGATTCCGGTTGTAAAGAATCAGGGTATTCCGGCATATGATCCCCGTTCCGTTAAGGGTATCGGTATTACCTACTCCACTTCTACCATGGGTGCTGACCATACTGCAGGTTACACCATTGCCACGAACATCCTGAAGGTTGGTGGTTTTGTTGATCCTCTTTCAAAAGAAGGACAGGTAGAACTTTCCAGAAACCTGCAGATTGCAACTGCTGCCGTTGACAGTACCGGTTTCTGTATTTTCGTAGCTTTCCCGGCACTTGATATTCCCGAGTGCTTCACTGCTATTTACGAAATGATCAATGCCCGTTATGGTCTGAGCCTGACCGCAGACGACGTTGTTGCTCTCGGTAAGCAGATTCTCAAAATTGAGCACGCATTCAACCTGGCTGCCGGTATGACGAACAAGTCTGACCGTCTCCCTGAATTCTTTGAAGAGCCCATTCCGCCGCATAACGCAGTATGGGATTTCTCTGATGCAGAAATTGATGAGTTCTGGAACTTCTAATTTAAGCTTGTAATCCTGTAGGGTAATACGGGCACTCTTTCGGGGGTGCCCGTATTTTTTTGTCTATACTTTATCCGGAAAGTTTCCTATAGTAACCTAGTAACCATAGTGTAATAGTAGGGCTCATTACTGAAGCCACTCTGCTTATTCTTCTTGCTTTTAGTCATGGGTCAGTTGGAGAGTGCCGCCGATAACTGGTATGAAAGGTTTTGATATGCCTTTAGTTGATTCTTTTGGAAGGAAGATAAATTATCTCAGGTTATCGATAACAGATCGATGTAACTTTCGATGCCTATATTGCATGCCGGAAGATGGTGTCAACAAGGTTTGTCACCATGAAATCCTGAGTTATGAGGAACTTTTGCTTCTTGCCCGGACTGTTGTCCCTCTCGGTATTGAAAAAATCCGGGTAACCGGCGGTGAGCCGCTTGTCAGAACGGGTGTTGTGCCTTTCCTGAAAGAATTATCACAACTGCCTGGTCTTCGTCAGTTGGTTTTAACCACCAATGCTTCGCTGCTGGAAGATATGGCAACTCAATTAAAGGACGCAGGCGTTCAGCGGCTCAATATCAGCCTCGATTCGCTTTGCCCGGATAATTTTGCGGCCATAACCCGTGGCGGGGATCTGGCAAAGGTATTGGCTGGCATCCGAAGAGCGAATGAAATCGGTTTTCCAGTCAAGATAAATGTTGTTGCCATGCGTGGCGTTAATGATCATGAATTTCTAGACTTTGCGGCTCTTACCATTGAGAAACCTTTCGCGATCCGGTTTATTGAGTATATGCCGACGCGCAAAGACGAGTCATGGGAGTCACGGGTTATATCCGGGGAAGAAATTCTTCAGAGAATTGCCGAGAGGTACCCCCTTCAGCCAGTGGTTCGAGGTGAAATGGCTGGCCCTTCCAGGGATTACAAGATTGATGGTGCTCTTGGTACAGTAGGCGTAATTACCCCTGTTTCCGGGCACTTTTGTCATGATTGTAATCGTATCAGGGTTACATCTCAAGGGATGGTGAAGAACTGTCTTTTTGCCGACACAGAAGTTGATCTGAAACCCTATTTGCGAGCAGGGGACGTGACGGCATTGCAGGAAATGCTCAAGAAAATCGTTACTGACAAGCCTGGGAAATACCTTATTTCTGATAAAGAATCATCGCATCAACCGTTTTCAATGTCCAAGGTTGGTGGCTAAAATACTATAGAAAACGGAGTTTAATCTATGCCTGGTAAAGTTGTTGCTGTTTGTGTCAGCGAGCAGAAGGGTGAGCGAAAGAAGCCCGTTACGGAAGTACTGGTCCGAGAGAATCACGGTATAGTAGGAGATGCCCATGCTGGAGACTGGCACCGGCAGATTAGTCTGCTTGCGCTGGAGAGCATAAAAAAAATGCAGGCCAAAGGGCTCGATGTCACCACCGGCGACTTTGCCGAGAACATCACTACCGAAGGGATAGATCTTCCTTCCCTGCCGATCGGGACTAACCTTACCATTGGCGAAACTTTGCTTGAGGTTACCCAGATCGGTAAAGAGTGTCATACGCGTTGTGCCATATATCATCAGGCCGGTGATTGTGTGATGCCGCGTGAGGGTATCTTTGTTAAAGTGCTTCGCGGTGGAGTGATCAAGCCGGAAGACTCTGTACAAATAGTGCCGGAAAATAGCGACCTGTAAAAGATCTTTTCCGACTGCTAACCCACCATTGTGAAATTCATGCTGTCAGCTTCTTGAAAAACAGATCTTTTTTCCGCAGGGACACTGAATACGCTACGTTCTGAGCCTATCCCGCGTGTAATCTGCGTTACTTCGGAATTGCCATGCTCACACTGATCCAGAATGATCCAGATGTTCCTCCAGGTAGTTTGCTTGATGTGTTAGCGGAAAACCAGGCTCCCTACCGAGTCATCAGCTCCTTTAGCGGAGAGACTTTCCCTTCGCTTGACGATGTCCCCGCCGTTATTGTTCTCGGTGGTGCAATGGGGGTACACGAGATCGATCGGTATCCCTATCTGGTTACTGTCAGGTCGTATATTGAAGAAGCCGTAAGTCGGAGTATACCGCTGCTGGGCATCTGCCTGGGGGGGCAACTGCTGGCTGAAGCCCTGGGTGCTGCAGTCCATTCACAAAAAAACGGCGAGATGGGAATTCATTCTGTTGCGGTGATGAACTCCGCGCGCATGGACCCCCTGTTTCTCGGGATTCCTGAACATTTTACCACCTTCCAATGGCATAATGACAGCTTTGAGATTCCTGATGGTGCTGCTTGCCTGGCATCGTCTCCTGGTTGCGCCCATCAGGCATTTCGCTATGGCAGCTGCCATTATGGACTGCAATTTCATCCAGAGGTGACGAAAAATATTGTTCGTTGCTGGGCACAGAATTCTTCAGAAGCTATTGATTCGATGAGGATCCTTGAAGACTTTCAGCGCCAAGAGGGTGCCTATTCTGCCATATCGCAAAAACTCCTGGAAAATTTCCTTCGACTGGCCCGGATTTTCGACTGAGTCATGATTCCCTTGCCGGGAAATTCCTTTCTGACTACCAAATGTTTCTTCACCACAAGATAATCTGGAGGTGATCCATGAAAAGCACCGTTTTTTTCTCGGATATGAGAACTTCCAAAACTGCAAATCTGTTCGATAAAATCGGAAGCATTCTGGATCAGTCCGGGTTGGCAGGGGTCGTGAATTCCGGAGACCTGGTTGCGGTAAAGATACATTTTGGCGAGAAGGGCAATCACGCATTTATTCGTCCGGTATTTATCAGAAGAGTTGTGGAAGAAATCAGGAAATGTGGCGGGCTCCCGTTTCTCACTGATTCATCAACGCTGTATCCCGGTCAGCGAAAGAATGCAGTTGCGGCGCTGACCTGTGCGGTAGAAAATGGTTTTGCTGATGCTGTTGTTGGCGCTCCATTGATAATGTGTGACGGACTGCGGGGAGATGCCGCGGTTGAAACGGCTATTGACGGGGAATTTTTTACACGTGTTAAAATTGCCGCGGAAATTGCCGAGGCTGATTCGCTTGTTGCGGTGTCCCATTTCAAGTGCCACGAATTGACCGGGTTCGGTGGAGCTTTGAAAAATCTGGGCATGGGGTGCTCCAGTCGAGCCGGAAAACTGCAGCAGCATTCATCGCTGGCTCCGGTTGTCAGCAGTGAATTGTGTACAGCCTGTGGCGCCTGTCTCAAAGCCTGCGCGCACAATGCCATCGTTGTTGGCGACGGCTGTGCCAGTATTGAGCCAACCCTTTGTGTCGGATGTGGCCGATGTGTTTCTTGCTGTCCTCATAAGGCGGTGAAGGTTCAGTGGAATGAAGCCTCATCTGTGGTCATGAAGAAGATGGCTGAGTATGCGCGGGGGGCTCTGGTCGGCAAGGAACAGGCAACACTTTTTCTGAATTTCATTACCCAGGTTTCTCCTGCCTGTGACTGTTACGGCCATGCAGATGCTCCGATTGTCAACGATATCGGTATCTGCGCCTCAAAGGATCCGGTTGCGCTCGACCAAGCCTGTGCCGACTTGGTAAATGCCGCAGCTGGCAACCGGAATACCGCCTTGAAATCGGCCTTCGAGCCGGGAGAGGATAAATTCAGGGGGCTCTATCCTGCTGTTGACTGGACAATTCAGCTGCAGCATGCCGAGAAAATGGGGCTAGGGACACGGAAGTACCGACTGGTTGAAATCTGATTGAAACCAGGTATAGCGGAATGTCGGCAGGGCAGGGGCGTTTTCTCCTGCCCTGTTCTATTTTGGCCTTTTTATCCGGAAGGTCGAGTGAAAAGTTGCTGTCTTGATGTCGTTCTCGTCAAAAACCTCGGCCTTCCCCTTTATTGTTCTTTCGTCCCTTTCAATGATGGTTGCGACGGCACGGACAGTGCCGCTTTTGACCGGAGCGTGAAAAGAAAGAGAGAGCTCAACCGTAGCAAAATGGCTGCCTTCCGGGAGAACTGACTTGATTGCCATGGCCACGGCGGTATCTGCCAGCGAGGTAACGGCACCGCCGTGCATAAGACCCTTTCCCTGTGCCAGTTTTACCCGAAACGGCATGGACAGCACGGCCCGGCCCGCAGCTGCTTCCTCGATCCGCATGCCAAGAAATTCTTCGAAAGGAGCGCAGGCTATCCATTCGGGAAGCTCGAAGGGTGGGGGGGCTTCAGCAGACATCGGTTGCTCGTAAACGGCTTCGTACATGAAGAGCTCTCCTTTCAGATGCTGTTTGCAGTGAAAAGGGCCGCCCTGGAAGAGCGGCCCTTTTTTTAATTAGAACGTTTGTGTCGTTTCATATTGGCAGTACCAAGTGATCGACTCCAAAAAAGATTAACCGTTCTGTTTCTTGGCAAGTACTTCCTGTGCCGCTTCGACTAGGTCAGCAGGAGTCAGGCCGAAATACTTGATCAACTCTTCTGCCTTGCCGGAAGTTCCGAAACGGTCGTAAATTCCCACTCTTTTGAGATGCGTGGGATGATGTTCTGCGAGGAGTTCGGCAACGGCTGAGCCGAGACCGCCGATCACCGAATGTTCTTCCGCTGTTACGATTGCGCCGGTTTCCCTGGCTGCGTTCAGTATTATTTCCTGATCAAGCGGCTTGATTGTTGCGATGTGTACGACGCGGGCGGATATCCCTTGCTCGCCGAGAAGTGCGGCGGCCTGGATTGCCTGTGCCGTCATGATTCCCGTGGTAATAAAAGTCATGTCGGTGCCGGCAGCAAGTTCGACCCCTTTGCCGAGGACAAAGTCGTGATCATCCGGGAAAATTGCCGGAACCTTGTTCCTCCCAAGACGGATGTAGAAAGGGCCATTGTGTGCCGCGGCTGCAGTAATGGCACCCCGCGTTTCAGCGGCATCGGCCGGAACGATGACGGTCATATTGGGAATGGCTCGCATGATAGCGATATCTTCTACCGATTGGTGAGACCCGCCATCTTCACCAACTGTTATTCCGCCGTGGGTAGGAACGATCTTGACGTTTGCCTTGGGATAGGCAACCGATTGCCGGATCTGTTCCCAAGCACGGCCAGCCGCAAATATGGCAAAAGTTGAAACAAAAGGAATTTTACCTGCGGCCGCCAGACCTGCGGCGGTTCCTACCATATTGGCTTCGGCAATGCCCATATTAAAAAATCGCTCTGGAAACTTCCGCGCGAAAACTCCTGTCTTGGTGGAGCCGGAAAGATCTGCGTCAAGTACGACAATATTGCTGTTTTGTTCGCCCAGTTGGGCGAGTGTCTCGCCGTAGGCGTCCCTCGTTGCCTTCATGGTGCTCTTCCTCTCTTTCTGTCAGTCCTCGAAACAGCCCAGGCACATGAGGGCTTCGTTCAGTTCGTCATCATTGGGTGCAACACCGTGATACGATGCTTTATGCTCGAAACGGGGCACTCCCTTTCCCTTGACGGTGGTGGCAACGAGCACTGTCGGCTTGCCCTTTGCCGCCTTTGCCTTTGCAAGGGCTTCGATAATTGCCTTCATGTCATGGCCGTCAATTTCAATAACATTCCAGCCAAAGGTCCGGAACTTATCACTTATGGGAAAGACGTTCATGACCTTCTCGACTTCGCCGTCTATCTGCAGCGCGTTCGCATCCACCAGTGCACAGAGATTGTCAAGGCGGTAGTGGGCGGCAGCCATTGCCGCCTCCCAGACCTGTCCTTCCTGCAGTTCTCCGTCTCCCAGCAGTACGTAGACCCTGCTGTCACTGTTGTCCAGTCGCAAGCCGAGGGCCATTCCGTTGGCCATGGAGAGACCTTGCCCCAGGGAACCGGTGCAGACTTCCACCCCTGGTGTTCCCTTGCTGTCGGGGTGCCCCTGGAGATGGCTTCCCAGGCGTCTGAGCATCATCAGGTCCTCTTTGGGAAAGTAGCCGGCTTCCGCGAGCGCCACGTATTGTGCCGGAGCTGCATGCCCTTTGCTCAAAACGAAGCGATCACGGCCTTCCCAGAGCGGGTTCTCAGGGTCGTGGCGCATTTCATGGAAGTACAGGGCGGTGACCATATCAATCGCTGAAAGCGATCCGCCGGTATGTCCGGACTGTGACTTGTGGAGCGTCTTAACGATTGAGACCCGCAGGTTGCGGGCCTTATCTTCCAATAACTCAATCTTTTCTTTCTCCAAAACGGGTCCTTTCTTGCTGCTGATTCTGCTGTCAGTCTTTTGTAGACGCCAGATAATCAAGAATGATTTCGTCGAGTGTTTTTTCCGGTTGTGAATGTTTTTCAGGTTCGGGAGGTTGGGAAACGGGGGGCTGTTCCTGAGAAGGTGCGACTGGAGTCGGGGTTTTTTCTTCCTGAGCGCCGGATTTGTCAGGAGCAGGAATGCGACCGTCAAATTCTCCGGCCTTCAGCCGACGCAGCATGTCTTTATGCTGCTCTTTCATCAGGTCTTCAACCACTTTTTCCAGCATTTCCGCCGTTATTATGTCGGAATAGTCGGTTTTCTTGGAAGCAATGATGGTCCCCCCCTGATAAAGAAGGGTGGTTATCTGCGGCTTCCTGACACCGCTGTCTTCTGTCTGGATGTGGAAGACCACGCCCTTGTAGAGAATATTGTGGTTATAACCAGGTACCATGATTGTGTGCGTTCCTGCTTGTCAATGCCGTCGTGCGTTGTTGTGCAACCGCAGGATTGCGGGTGCCGCCGGAAAAAGTAACATGGGTGAAAAAATGATGCAAGAAAGAAAAAAATCGAATTATCAGCTCATTAGGGTGCATTACCGAGGAGCGTTTTAATCTTGGCGACTGCTTCCATGGCGTCTCGGGCATACAGGTCGGCGCCGATTTCCCTGGCATAGTCTTCCGTTACGACCGCCCCACCCACCATGGTAAATGTCTTGATACCTTCTTTATGGAGCTTGCCGATAACGTTTTCCATCTCTGACATTGTCGTGGTCATCAGTGCCGAAAGACCGACGGCATCGACTTCTCTTGCCCGCGCCTCATCGACAATTCGTTGTGCCGGGACATTCTTGCCAAGGTCAATGACTTCGAAACCATGATTCTCGAGCAGTGTGCAGACGATGTTTTTGCCGATGTCATGGATGTCTCCTTCTACGGTGGCCATGAGGATCTTGCCTGCGGACGCAAGCGACTCCTGGTTCAGCTCTTCCTTCAAACGATTGAATGCCGTCTGCATTGTTTCTGCGGAAAGCATAACCTGAGGGAGAAAAACCTGGTTTTTTTCAAAACGCCGACCGACCTCTTCCAGTCCGGGAAGCAAGCCTTCGTTACTGATCTGCAAAGGGGTAAGCCCTTCCCGGAGAGCTTGCTCTACAAGGTCGCGAACGCCCTCCTTGTCGCCATTGATGATGGCGCGGGACAAAAGACCCCGAATGTCGAGCGGTGCGGCAGGTGCTTGCATCGCTGCTGTGTCCACGGCTGGCTTGTCGCGGTACGCTTCGATATAGCATGCGGCTCGCGGGTCTTTCTGCAGCAGCACCATGGCTGCCCGCCAGGCGTCCATCATTGCCTGTTCTTTCGGATTGATGATGGCGGCAGCAAGGCCGGCTTGCAAAGCCATGGCGAGAAAGGTGGCAGAAATGAGCGGACGGGAAGGGAGCCCGAAAGAAATATTGCTTACCCCGAGAACCGTATTCAGGGTGAGCGACTCCGTTACCGTACGAATTGCGGCCAAGGTTTCGACCGCCTGCTTCTGTTCCGCGCTGACTGTCAGCGTGAGGCAGTCTATGACGAGATCATGCCGGGGAATGCCAATCTTTTGCGCCGACTCGAGAATTCTTGCCGCAATAGCTGTTCTGCCTTCCGCAGTATTCGGAATCCCTGCTTCGTTAAGCGTCAGGCCGATAACTGCTGCGCCGTATTTTTTTACCAGCGGCAGTACCCGCAGGAGGCTTTTTTCCTCACCGGAAACCGAGTTGACCAGCGGTTTGCCGTCAACCGCCTTGAGCCCTCGTTCGAGAGCTTCGGGATTGGACGAATCCAGCACCAGGGGAACTGATACGGCACCGGTGACGCAGAAAACTGCTTGCTCCATGGTGGCCGGTTCGTCGATTCCGGGGGTGCCGACATTGACATCGAGCAGCGTTGCCCCGGCAGCGACCTGTTCGGTTGCTTCGCGACGGATATAGCTTATTTTGCCTTCCCGCAACTCTGCGGCAAAGGCCTTTTTTCCCGTTGGGTTGATGCGTTCGCCGATGATGGCGGCCGGATGGTTGCCACCGATGGCAGAAATGCCGGAGCGGCTTGAAAGCCAGGTTACACCCGGTTCGGGTGACATAGGGGAAAAGGGCGTTTCTTTGCCCGCAAGAGCGTCGCGCATGGCGCGAATATGCTCGGGAGTCGTGCCGCAGCAGCCGCCGATAATGCGGACGCCCAACTCCAGCAGGCGGTCGTGGTAGGCAGTCATTTCCTCCGGGGTGCCGGGGAAGATGGTCTTTCCGTCTTTGAGGACAGGCAGGCCGGCGTTTGCCTGGGAAATGAGCGGCAGCCCGGTCACCTGGCGCATCGAGCAAAGGATTTCATAGATGCCATCAACGCCAAGGCCGCAATTGGAACCGACAATGTCAGCACCTACTGCTTCGAGGGTGATGGCCGCAGCTTCCGGCGGTGTTCCGAGAACGCTTCTGCCATTATCGTCAAAGGTCAGCATGGCGATGATGGGGATGGACGGGGAGAGCTCCCGGATAGCTATGACGGCCGCCCGGATTTCCTTGATGTCGAGGAAAGTTTCAAGGGTAATGAGGTCCGCCCCGGCATCGATCAGGGCCTCGGCCTGCTCACGGAAGATTGCAGCCATTTCATCGAAGGAGAGGTCTCCGACCGGTTCGACAAACTTTCCGGTCGGGCCGATGGATGCCGCGATGTATGCCGATTCACCGGCAGCGCTCCGGGCGATTGCCACCCCGGCCCGGTTAATTTCCCGTAACTGCCCTTCCAGGCCGTAGTGGGAAAGTTTTTCGCGGTTGCCGCCAAAAGTGTTGGTGACGATAATGTCGGCCCCTGCTTCATGGTAGGCTCGATGTACGCCTGCAACGACATCGGGCAAGGTCAGGTTGAGTTCTTCCGGAGACTGGCCCGGCTTGAGGCCCCGTTCCTGCAGCATGGTTCCCATGGCACCGTCAAGAACGAGTACTCTTTTGCTGATCGCTTCCAAAAAGGGGAGTTTCATATGTCGTGTCCTCCGGTGCGGAAATAATGGCTTCCCTCCGCTGGGGGAGGTTTCGTCGGTGCTGCTTATCCTTCGGTCTTTTCCAGCTGGAAATCCGGCTCCAGCGGTTTGCGCAGATCGAGGTGCCCGTCAAGGGTGGGAACGTTCTGGCCGTCGACAAGAAACTGGACTCTTTTAATTGCCGGGAAGTTGAACGCAATGGTGTTGATTATGGAGTAGACGGCAGTCATTTCCGCGGAGCTGCCTTTCGGCAGCCTTTCGACCAGTTCTGGCCCAAGGTCAATTATCGCGGTGTCACCCTGAATCTGAACGGAACGGAAAGCGCTGTTTTGGGGGATGGTGGGCGTCAAATCACCGAGCGGCCCGTTGGCAAGTTCTTCCAGGAGGGCCCGGATACAGGGTGAGATGTCAGTATTGCAGGCCTGTTCGATCTCCCGAGTTTCCCGGACAAACCCGCTGCCGTCAGTGGCGGCGAAAAAGAGCGATACCGTTACGGCACCGGCCGGCTTCGGCTGCACCGGTGCCGGAGGTGCCTGGTGCCTGGCAAGATACTTGTGCAGCATCATGGAGCCAAGAATGATGGCTGCCGCAACAAAAGCCAGCAGCAGCAGGGTTCTCGTGTCAAGGTGTCGTTTTTTTTCCGTTTTTTTCATGGCACTATACGCAGCTTTCTTTTTCAAGTACTACCTGGTGGACGTCATGTAACGATTCACCGAGAAATCGGCTGCCGACCTTGAGAAAACCGGCCGGTACGTCGGTTACGAAATAATGATGGTTGCCTCGTTCGGCAGCTGGTCGTATCATTCCGGAGTTGCGGAGGATTTCGGCAACGGTGCGAGCGGTTTCCTCTGCGGAGTCAACCAGTTGCACTCCTTCGCCCATGGTTGCGGCGATCGTTTCCCGCAGTATCGGGTAGTGGGTGCAGCCGAGTACCAATGTGTCGACGCCGTCGCTTTTCAGGCCTTGCAGGTAGATCTCTGCGGTGAGGCGGGCAACGTCATTGTCAATCCAGCCTTCTTCCGCCAAGGGAACAAACAGCGGACAGGCGCGAGTCACTACTTCGATTGCCGGGTTGATCCTTTTTATCGCCTTGGTGTAGGCACTGCTGCGGATCGTTCCTTCGGTGCCGATTACTCCGACTTTGCCGGTTTTGGTGACGGACGCTGCTCGACGCGCGCCCGGTTCTATGACACCGACGATCGGCAGGGAATATTGTTGTTTCAAGGCTTCGAGGGAAACGGCTGAGACGGTGTTGCAGGCGGCAACCAGCAACTTGATGTCGCGGCTCACCAGAAATGAGGTGATTTCCTTGGCGTAGCGGATTACCGTTTCCGGGGACTTGGTTCCATAAGGAACCCGTGCGGTGTCTCCCAGGTAAATGGTGTCTTCCTGCGGGAGTGATCTCATTATTTCCTTGAGAACGGTCAGTCCGCCGACACCAGAGTCGAATATGCCAATTGCTTGCCAGGACACGTTGTACAGTCCTTTTTTCTGGGGAAGGATGTTTCATGGTCCTGGTTGCGATGAGTACTCCGGACGCCAGGGTGATGAAACTATTCAGAATTCAAGAGTGATAGCTAAAAGTGATGAATTCGTAATAGTAATTTGTATGTCTCTTTTTTGTCAAGGTTATTGTCGCCGGATGGACTCAAGTCGGTGGTGCAATTCACTCTTTCGGTAATATTCTCCTTTAATTGCATGGTAAAATTTGCTATTGATACTGGATGTATCCAGAGGAGGATAAGCAATGGAAAAACAGGAACTGATTGCGAAAACAAAGGATGCGCTGACTCCTTTTGAAACGGAAAATGTTTTTAAGTTCCTGCAGCATTTGACACTGCAGAGCGCCATGGAAAACCCTTGGATTATCGGTGGTTTTTTGGTCGTGTTCTTCTATGCGGTCATCCGTCGCTCCAAGTTCGTGCTGCTTGCCCTTTTTTCCGTTATTTCCGTCATGGTACTGATACGCTTCGCCTTCCCGCCGCAGGGAGACGAACTCAACCTTTCTTCTACCCTGCCGTTTGTCTTCGGTGGTTTGCTTATCGGCGGTGTCCTCCTCTATTTCAACTTTGTCAAGACCGAATAGGAACGCGTGAACAGAACCGGATTTACCACAACCATCCCCCTGGAAATACTTATCGCTGCAGGCAGGATCCCTGTTGACCTGAACAACCTTTTCATTGCCGGCGGGAAGAGCCTGGAGCTCATCGAAGCGGCGGAAGCGCACGGTTTTCCGCGCAATATCTGCGGCTGGATCAAGGGCATCTATGGTGCCATGATCGAGAGCGGCATCCGCGAGATCGTGGCGGTAACCGAAGGGGATTGCAGCAATACCCGTGCGCTCATGGAAGTTCTTTCCCTGCATGGTATCGCCACGGTGCCCTTTGCCTATCCCCATGACAGAAATCCGCAGGCACTTCGTGCCGAGATCGAGCGGATGATGGCACATTTCGGTGTCGATTGGGATGCGGTGAACCGAGCCGGTGAACGGCTTGAGAAAATTCGCCGGAAGATCAGGGAGATTGACCGTCTTACCTGGGAAGAGGGGCTCGTTTCCGGAGAGGAAAACCACTATTTCCAAGTGGCATCTTCGGACATGAACAGTTGTCCGGAAACATTTGAGGCCGAGATTGATCGTTTCCTTGGCGAAATATCGTGCCGCACTCCCTATCGTGACGGCCTCCGGCTTGCCTACGTCGGCGTTCCTCCCATCATTGACAATCTGTATCCCTTTCTCGAGTCCCAGGGCGCGCGCGTCGTGTTCAATGAAACGCAACGGCAGTTCTCCATGCCGTACGGGATTTCCGACCTGGTCGAACGCTATCGCGCCTACACCTATCCTTATGATATTTTTTTCCGCTTGGCTGACATCAAGCAGGAACTGGAAAAACGGCGGATCGACGGCGTGATCCATTACGTCCAGTCATTCTGTTTTCGCCAGATTGAAGACATGGTGGTTCGCCAGCAGCTTTCCCTGCCGATACTTACCCTGGAAGGCGATAAGCCTGGCCCCCTGGATGCCCGGACGATGATCCGCATAGAAAGCTTCCTGGAGCTTTTGGGGGAGCGGATATGAGAATCGGTATTGACCTGGGCAGCAGAAAAGTGAAATTCGCTCTCGTGCACGAGGGCAAGGTTGAACGGTTGGACAGCTTTGATACCCTTTCCTTTTATAAGCGGTTCGGCCGGATGGAAGGGGATGACCTGATGTTCGACCTCGCGGCAACAGGCCTGTTTACCACTGCAGAGCTTGATGCTGCCGCCATTGTGGCAACCGGCTATGGGCGGAATACCCTGAACCTCAAGGGTGTCAGGGTGGTTTCCGAAATCAGGGCACATGTGGCCGGCGCGCTTTTTCAGACCGGTTTGCGGGATTTTACCCTGCTGGACATGGGCGGCCAGGATACCAAGGTGGCCCTGGTGCGCAACGGCAGTCTGCAGGATTTTGTCATGAACGACAAGTGTGCCGCAAGCAGCGGTCGCTACCTGGAAAATATGGCTGCGATCCTGGAAGTGGATCTGCAAGAGCTTTCCGCGCACTGGCTGGATCCGGTCCGACTTGATGCCACCTGCGGCATTTTCGGCGAATCGGAACTCATCGGTCAGATTCTTCGCGGGCATTCCGTTGCCCGGCTTTGCGCCGGCGTGAACCAGACCCTGGTCAAGCGGGTGCTGCCGATGCTGAGGCGCTTTCCGTCCGACATGATCGTGCTGACCGGCGGGGTGGCATTGGACACCGCTCTGGTCCGGCTGCTGGAGAACGAGGGCTTCCCCGTCACGGTTCCGGACAGCCCTCAGCATAATGGCGCCATTGGCTGCGCCGTGATTGGTTAGTGATGGAGGATGCGGGGCATGAAGATTGGACCGAAGGACTGGTTGTTCGTTGCCCTGATCGGCGCGGTGCTTGCCGTGGTGCTGTCGATTTCGGGCGAGGAGAAGACGAAAAAGGTTCCCTTTGATGAGTCTCACCAGCCCGCTTATGAAACATTGCGCAAGACCGGCAGCAAAATCGAGACGGAAAAGGGCTGTGAAGACTGCCACAACCAGGCGACCCGACCTTTGCCGGCGGCCCATCCGCCGAAAAATCGCTGTCTTTTCTGTCATAAAATGAAACGGGTTGCACCGTGAGCACCTTCAATCTCACCCGGGCGCTAGAGGAACTGGTTGCCGACATTGTCCGCCATGTCGCTGATTTCAGCCACATCGACCCGACAAAAGTCCTCATCTGTGTATCCACCACCCGCCGCGGCGGTATCCAGGGAACCTTTGCCAAGATTCATCCGCTTCGCTTCCCGGGTGGCACCCGTTCCATGGAAGTCAAGCGAGGGCGCAGGGTCTTCACCTGCACCATGCCGGCGGTGACCCACGCCGGCCAGGAAATGTTCTATGTCATCTATTTCCTCGTTCCACGGTTCCTCGATCTCTCGTTACGCGAGAAACTGATTACGGTTTTTCACGAGCTCTATCATATTTCACCTCACTTCGATGGTGATATCCGCCGTTTTCCGGGCAGAAACTTTGCCCACGGCGGTTCCCGCAAGCGCTACAACATTCTCATGGAAAACCTTGTGGACAACTATCTGCAGGCGCAGCAATGTCCTGACAGCTTCGGCTTCCTTGATGGTACCATGGAGTCTCTCCGCGCCAGGCACCAGGCGATCGTGGCGCGCAAATTTCCGGTACCGAAGATTAAAATCCAGTCCTGACCCTGTGACAGGAGGTTCCAATGGTCATTCGGATTCTTGCGGTATGCCTGCTATGCCTGATTTCGGCTGCGGGGTACGGTTTTTGCGCGGACAACGGGAGCGTCGGCCTGTTCCCGGTCCGAAAAGGTGATTTGCTCGGTTTCATCGATCGTGCCGGTACCGTGGTCACCCCTCCCCAGTTTGATGATTGGTCGGGAAGGTTCCGGGAGGACATGGCACGTGTCGAAGCGCACGGCAAGAAAGGGTATGTCAGCAGCCGTGGTGACGTTGCAATTCCACCGCAATATGAAGATGCTGACGATTTCGTTGAAGGACTCGCCAGGGTTCGTGTCGGCAAAAAATGGGGGTATATCGACAAGTGGGGCAAAACGATAATCCGTCCTCTTTTCCAGGATTCCGAGGACTTTGCCGGCGGTTTGGCGCGGGTAAAATTAAACGACAAGTGGGGCTTTATCAACAGGAAAGGGGTTTTTGTCATTCAACCCCGGTTTGATGATGCCGATGATTTTCATGACGGCCTGGCCCGGGTTTGCCAGGATGACCGGTGGGGATTTATCGACAAATCGGGCAAGGTTGCCATCAACCCGGAATATCGCGGAGCGGATAATTTTTTTGACGGCCTTGCCGAGGTGGAGACCGCGGACGGCAAGGGCTATGTTGACAAGAATGGCGTTATGATCTGGAAGCCTTCACGGTAGCGCCGTTGCACATGGTGATGTTTCATTCCGACAGATGTGCCGCAGATGGAGATGCCTGAATATGCCAGAAGTGAAGATCGGTGCGGACGGAAAACTGCAGTTGCCGGAGGACATCCTGGCCGGGCTTGGTCTCGGGGCAGGAGATACCGTCCTGATTGAAATGGATGGCGGCAAAGCAGTCCTGTCCCGGGCTGTTGCCGCTTGCCCTGGTGTTGCAGCGGGACAACTCCGGGATGCAATCAGTCGGAAAAATCTGGAAGCCTCCATGCGTTTCATCAGGGGGGTTGGCCCGAAGATGGCGGAACTTCTCGCCAAAAAAGGAATTCAGGTCGTCGAGGATGCCCTGTACCATCTTCCCAGCCGCTACGAAGACCGCAGACGGCTTCGTTTGATCGAGGAATTACGCCCCGGATGGGTCGAGGTCTTTCATGCCGAGGTACAAGTTGCCGATGCCGTTGTCGCAAAAGGGGGGCGCAGGTTTTTCGAAGCAGTGGTCGGCGATGACAGTGGTTCAATCGTCCTGAAATGGTTCCATTGCAACCCTCGTTACATGAAGGGAGTCTGGCAGCCCGGCAAAAAAGGGATTTTCACCGGCGAGGTGGTGCTGTACGGGTCGCGGCGGGAAATTCACCATCCCGAGGTGGAGTGGCTGAAGGAGGGTGAAGACATTGCCTCGGTCGTGGCCGGCGATCCGGTCAATTTCGGCCGGACGGTTCCGGTTTACCCTCTTACCGAGGGGCTTCATCAGAAAGCCCTGCGCAAGGTGCTCAAGGAAGTGGTCGACAGCTGTTCCCGTTCGGTGGCGACCCATATCCCTGATGACATAATGGTGCGGCGGTCGTTGATGCCGCTGACCGATGCGCTCAATGAGGTCCATTTCCCCGGCAATGATGCTGATATTACCGTGCTGAACAGTCATGCCACGAAAGCTCACCGGACGCTTGCCTTTGACGAGCTCTTCTTCTTTCAACTCGGGCTGGCGCTGAAGAGGCAGGGAACTTCCCTGGAAGATGGCATCCCGTTCCAGATATCACATAAATACACCCGACCCCTGCTGAAAATGCTTCCCTACTCGCTCACTGCCGCCCAGAAGAGGGTCCTGTCGGAAATCAAGCAAGATATGTCTTGTCCTGCTCCGATGTATCGCCTGGTGCAGGGTGATGTGGGGAGCGGCAAGACCATAGTTGCTCTCCTGGCAGCGCTGCTTGCGGTTGAAAATGATTGTCAGGCCGCCATAATGGCCCCCACAGAGCTTCTTGCCGAGCAGCATTTTCTGAATATTCACAAGCTCTGCGAGCAGTTGGGCATTGCGGTGCGGTTGTTGAGTTTGGCTGTCAAGGGGAAAGAGCGGACAGCGACACTGGAAGCCATAGCATCGGGGACCGTGCAGATTGTTGTCGGGACGCATGCGGTTATCCAGGAGAAGGTGCTGTTCCGGCGTCTCGGTCTTGGCATTATCGATGAGCAGCACCGTTTCGGCGTCCTGCAACGGGGGGGACTGAAGAAAAAAGGTGCCTGCCCGCACATCCTGGTTATGACTGCGACTCCGATTCCCCGTTCTCTTGCCATGACGGTTTACGGCGATCTTTCCCTGTCGGTGATTGACGAACTTCCGCCGGGACGAACACCCGTTGCGACCCGGGTCTGTTCCGAGTCGCAGCGATCGCAGGTCTACCGGCTTATCAAGGACGAGGTTCGCTCCGGCCGGCAGGCCTATCTTATCTGTCCCCTGGTGGAGGAGTCGGAAAAATCTGAGCTGCGGGCAGCCACCCAGATGGCGGAACACCTTGCCGCCGAAATTTTTCCGGAACTGCGCATCGGTCTTCTCCATGGGAGGCTCAAGCCGGAAGAAAAGGAGACGGTAATGGCTTCCTTCAAGGCGCGAGAATTGGATGTCCTGGTTGCCACCACCGTCATTGAGGTCGGAATCGACGTTCCGAATGCAACCGTCATGGTTGTGGAGCACGCCGATCGCTTCGGCTTGTCCCAGCTTCACCAGTTGCGTGGCCGAGTGGGGAGGGGGAGCGGTCATTCCCGCTGCATCCTGCTGGCCGGAGGGAGCTTGTCCGATGAGGCCCGGCAGCGACTGAAAGTTATGGAAGAAACCACCGACGGTTTCCGAATTGCAGAAGCTGACCTGGAGCTGCGCGGCCCGGGGGATTTTCTTGGTACCCGCCAGGCCGGGTTGCCCGATTTTCGGGTGGCGCATATTCTCCGGGATGCAAGGATTCTTGAGGAAGCCCGCCACGAGGCGTTTGCCCTGGTGGCGAAGGATCCGGGCTTGTCGGCAATCGAAAATTCTCTGCTACGGGACGAGTTGCTGTGGCGATGGGGAGGGCGGTTGGAACTGGCAGTGGTTGCCTGATGTGCTGACATAAAGAAACCCGCTGACATGGTCAGCGGGTTTCTCTGTCATATGAGATGAATGCAGCGCTAAAAGCTGTTACATCTTCCTGACGTTTGAGGCCTGGAGTCCCTTGGGACCGTTGACCACGTCAAAGGTTACCAGTTCGCCTTCGGCGAGGGTCTTGAAACCATCTGCCTCGATGGCAGAGAAGTGAACGAAAACGTCTTCTCCGTTCTCCTGCTCAATAAAACCAAACCCTTTTGCATCGTTGAACCATTTAACTTTACCCTGAGCCATTTTCCTACCTCCTTTCTTGCTTCCGGAACTTCAGTCCCGAAATTTCACGGAACGCTGACATCTTAAGTTTCCGGAGTCTTGAGGCAGAAAAACAACGAAGCAGGTGTTCATAATGCTTCAGCGCGCTTTCTTCACTCAGCGATAACTTCCGAAACTTACTTAGGGTATGACATAGCAGGGAGCTTTAGATATGTCAAGCAAATTTTGAGCAAACTCGTGTCTTCTGCAGTTGATAGAAACTTCTGTTCTGTGTGTAATGGTCTGTCGGATGGCTGGTGTCGAACGGAGCGGGAAGGAGATGTAACGGTTTTCTTGTGGAATCGCCCTGTCGCAACTTGTCAGAAGGTGTTTATTTTCCTGATAAACGCCATGAGTAAGCCGTAGTGCTGGTGATTGAATCGCAATGATATGCGGTGGAGGTGCAGCAGGTCAGGTTGGTCAGACTCTTCCGGAAAGGGCGTGCAGGCACAGATCCTGGTGCCGGGCAGTCGCAGTTCGGGAAACTCGTCCTCCAGGTTCTCGATGTTTTCTTTGCTCAGCTCCTTGGTGAGTCGGAAAATAAGATGGCTGTTGACGAAGCGGAGCGAATGATAGATCCGGTAGAAATCCTCGATTACCTGGATCGCCTCTTTTTCGTCCTGGGTTATGGTGAAGATGGAAAAATCCTCGCCGGAAATAAAACCTTTGCCAAACAGGCATTCCTTTACGAATTCGAGCCATCTTTTCCAGTAGCCGTCTTCGTCGTCCAGCAGAACGAGCGGCTTGGGCGATGTCTTGCCGGTCTGGATCAGGGTAAACACTTCCATTGCTTCGTCCAGGGTGCCGAAGCCTCCCGGGAAGACGGCAATGGCATCGGTCTCTTTTACAAAGGCCACCTTGCGGGTAAAAAAGTGCTTGTAGGTAATCAATCGCGGGTTGGCCAGCATGACATAGTTGGGCATCTGCTCAAAGGGGAGCCTGATATTGACGGCAAAAGAGTTTTCGGCTTCGGCGCCTTCGTTGCCGGCTTCCATGATTCCGCCGCCACCGCCGGTAATGATCATGTAGCCCTTATCCGCCAGGAGTCTGCTGAAGGCGACGCACTTGCCGAACATGGGGTCATCCCGTTCCGTTCTGGCGGAGCCGAAGATGGTAACCTTTTTCTTCTGCCGGTAGGGAGCGAATACCTTGTTGGTGTAGCGCATCTCCTTCATGGTGCTGTTGAGCAGCTTCTGGTCGGCAAGATAATCGCTTTCCTGGCCGGCCTTGAGAGCAGTGATGATCATTTCGCGGACTGATGCGGGGTGGTGGATTCCTTCCGCTGTTTCAATAAGTTGGTCGATGATCTCGTCCAAACCTTTATTGTCTCGTGAAAATTTCAGTTCCATGGTACGGGGGCGCTCCTTTGTAATTGGGGGCACTATAGCACTCTTCAGGTTCCATGGTAAACAAGAGAAGCTTGTTGAGCATTATTAATTTGATTTATCGAAGCGTTTTGATTAGATTAAGCGGATAATTACGTTTGCTCCGACCAACTCGGGGATGGTGACGCGGGCTTTAGCCCGTTTTCGCCACGTGCCCCTTGCGGATGGTGGCCTCCCGCCATGTCATGGGCAGCCGTAAGCATATAGAAATGAAAGGAATCGAATTGATGGGGAAGACAACAGCTGAAAAGATATTTGCCAGTCACCTGGTTGATGAGCCGTTTCCCGGAGCCAAGGTGCTCCGGCTCGATGTGGTCATGTGCCACGAGATAACGACTCCCATTGCCATTGCCGATCTCGTGGCGAGGGGGAAGGACCGGGTCTTCGATCCGACCAAGATCAAGGCGGTTATTGACCACGTAACGCCGAGCAAGGACAGCAAGACCGCTACCCAGGCGAAGATCCTGCGCGATTGGGCGAGACGGCAAGGAGTCCGGGATTTCTTCGACGTTGGTGCCAACGGCGTCTGTCACGCACTGTTTCCGGAGAAGGGTTTTATCCGCCCCGGTTATACCATCATCATGGGCGACTCCCATACCTGCACCCATGGCGCTTTCGGTGCTTTTGCCGCAGGTGTCGGCACAACCGACCTTGAGGTGGGGATTCTCAAGGGCGTCTGCGCCTTCCGCGAGCCGAAGACAATCCGGATAAATCTTAACGGAACTCTTCCGCGGGGAGTCTATGCCAAGGATGTAATCCTCTATGTTATCGGTCAACTCGGGGTGAATGGCGCCACTGACCGGGTTCTGGAGTTCCGCGGACCGGTGGTGGACGCCATGTCGATGGAATCCCGCATGACCCTCACCAATATGGCTATCGAAGCAGGTGGCACATCGGGGATCTGCATGCCGGATCAGGTGACGGTCGACTATCTCTGGCCGTTTATCAAGGATCAATTTGCGTCAAAAGAGGCTGCGGTGGCAGAATTCCGTTCCTGGTGGTCGGATGATGATGCCAGCTACGACAAGGTCTATGACTTCGATCTTTCCGAACTGGAGCCCCTGGTTACCTTCGGCTACAAGCCCGACCAAGTGAAAACGGTAACGGAGATGGCAGGGACACCGGTTGACCAGGTATACCTCGGATCCTGCACCAATGGCCGCCTGGAGGACCTCCGTGTGGCCGCTTCCATGTTGAAGGGGAGAACCCTTGCCCCCACGGTTCGCGGCATTCTTTCGCCGGCCACGCCGAAAGTGTTCCAGGACGCATTGAAAGAGGGCCTGATCGATGTGTTCATGGAAGCCGGTTTTTGCGTAACGAACCCCACCTGTGGCGCCTGCCTCGGCATGAGTACCGGTGTTCTCGCCGAAGGTGAGGTCTGCGCTGCCACTACCAACCGGAATTTCCAGGGACGGATGGGGAAGGGCGGCATGGTCCACCTTCTTTCGCCAGCCAGCAGCATTGCCGCGGCAATTGAAGGGAAAATCGCCGATCCGAGAAAGTACCTGCCCGAATAAGGAACGGTCCGGGCATGACAGGGTTCGGCTGTCCTTTGCCGGAACAAGCCCTGTCGGCGAAACGATGTGACGAATCCCCGATCTCGGGGAGCCTGTCCCGGCAGCAACGGGCAGGAAACAAAATTTCAATTCAGGAGTGGATGTATGAAAACCTTTGGCGGTCCCGTACTTTTTTTAGACCGTGACGACATAAATACTGACGAAATCATTCCGGCCCGTTATCTGACCGAAATCACCAAGGAAGATCTCAAGCCGTATATTCTCGAAGATCTGAAGCTGCCCGGTTTTGATCCGAAGGGAGAAACCACGAAAGCTGCCAGGGTAATCGTAACCCGGGCGAATTTCGGCTGCGGATCTTCGCGGGAGCATGCGCCGTGGGTGTTTGAGGTGAACGGGATCACGGCGGTTATTGCCGAGTCCTTTGCCCGGATTTTCCGTCAGAATATGTTCAACTGCGGCATGACGGCAATTGAATTGAAAAAGGACGTTATTGACGCGCTCTTTTCCTATCAGGATTGTCCGGACACTTGCATTACCCTCGATCTGGTAGGGCAAACTCTCACTGTTCAGGGTGGGGGGCGCGAAGAATCCTTTGCTTTCGAGATTGCGCCCTTCGACAAGGCACTTGTTCTGGCTGGTGGCTGGGTCGATTACGCCGATAAGAAATACTGATAGCGAATTCCGGGCAGGGGTGCAGGGGCCTGGCTGTTCTCGGACAGGTCTTCCGGGGCGTGATCTTTTCCATTGACACCTCGACAATCATGGGAAATAATTGCGCATTTTTCCAATATGTCCCGAGAATTCATGAATAAACCAATGACTGGCAAAATATTCTTTCTGCTTCTTTTCCTCATTCTGTCTGTTGCGTCTCCGCTGCATGCCGAGGAGCCGCAACAGACAGAAGAAGAGAAAGGGTCCATCATCACCTTCTGGCCGCTCTTCGACTACCGGGAGAGCCCCCGTGAAGGTTTCAGCAATCTGTCCATTCTCGGACCTCTTGTTAAATTCCAGCGTACCGGCTCAACGGAAGACACTGCTGTTCGGCCATTTTTCTACCGAACCGAAGATGTCGGGGATGACGGGGAACGCACCGAATATCTGTATCCGCTTGCCTCAACCGAGACATGGAGCGAGGGGAAATATCTCCAGGTCCTGCACCTGTTTCAGAAAAGAACGCCGTTGCCGGGTGTTGAGGAAAGCCGGGGGACGATGCTGTTTCCCTTCTATATCAGCGGAACTTCTGAAAAATACGGCCACTATGTTTCGGTCTTCCCTTTTTATGGCGATATTTATGACCGCTTCTTCCGGGATGAGTATCATTATGTCCTCTTTCCGCTCTATGGCCGGACCGTAAAGAACGGCACCGAGACACGCAACTATCTCTATCCGTTCTTTTCCCTGACCAAGGGTGAAAAGGAGAGCGGCTATCAGTTCTGGCCGTTGTACGGACAGGCGGAAAAAGAAGGGGTATACCGTAAACGCTTTGCCCTGTGGCCCATTTTCCTGCAGGAGGAAACGGGGCTCGATACCGAGGCGCCAAACCGGAAGTTTTACCTCTTTCCTTTCTATACCTCTTCCGAGTCGAAGAAACGGACCGAGAAGCATTACCTGTGGCCTTTTTTCGGCTATGTGTCCGACCGGGAGAAAAAACTCGAGGAGCGCGACTATTTGTGGCCGTTTCTTGTTACTGTGCGGGGTGAATCGAGAACCGTTGACCGTTACCTCCCCTTCTACAGTGAAGACCGCCGCAAAAACAGCCTGAAACGTTGGTATCTGTGGCCTTTTTACAGCCATCAGGAACTGAATTCGGAAAGCTATCAGCAGACGCGCGACAGGTTCCTGTTTTTTCTCTATTCCGACACGACCGAAACCTGGACCATCGACGACAAGCAGCGGCGCAGGGTTGCCTGCTGGCCCCTGTTTACCTACCGTAGCGATGAACGGGGCGTGAAAACGGTTACCTTTCCTGCCCCGGTCGAGCCAATTCTCAACAAGGAAGGCATTGAGAAGAGCTGGGCTCCGCTTTGGCGTCTCTATATACAGCGCTGGAACGACGCCGGCGATTCGGCGGTTTCTTTTCTTTGGAACCTTTATTGGCACGAGAGTCGGAAAGATGGCCTTGCCTATGAATTGTTTCCCTTTATTTCCTACCGGTCCGAGCAAAAGCGAACGCAACTGGACCTGTTGAAGGGGTTGATTCACTACCGGAAACATAACGAAGAAAATGAACTCAGGTTTCTGTGGCTTCCCTTCGGCATTGAGTGGGGTAAGCCGGTCATAACGGACCAACAGCAGCCTGGCATGGATACGAGGAGCGGATTGTGATGGGTATCCTGGAAAGGATCGGGAAAAAGGTTCTCTATTTTTTGCAGATTGTCGGCGAGATGCTGAAGCTTCTCGGGCAGACGATATATTATTTTCGTGAAGCGCCACGAAACATGCAGAGCATCTTTTCCCAAATGGCGATAATCGGCTATGAAACCTTGCCGGTTGCTTCGGTAATGGGTTTTTTCGTCGGCATGGTATTGGCCCTGCAGACCGGATCCGAGTTGCAGAAGTACGGTACCCAGGACATCATCGGTGCCATTGTCGGGCTTTCCATGGTACGTGAACTGGGTCCGGTGATGACCAGCTTTCTCGTTGCCGGGCGGGTCGGTTCCGCCATGGCGGCCGAGATCGGCGTCATGAAGGTCTATGAGGAGATCGATGCGCTCAAGACACTGGATATCAATCCGGTGCGGTATCTTTCCATGCCGCGGTTTATTGCCTGCATACTCTGCCTTCCGGCGCTGACGTTGTATGCCAATTGCGTCGGCATGGCAGGCGGGGCACTGATAAGCCATCTTCATCCGAAGATTTTCGTTTCCTATGCAACCTATTACGACAGTCTCCAGACGGCATTGAAATTCAAGGAAATCGGGGCCGGCCTCATCAAGTCGTTTGTTTTTGGCGGGATTATTGCCCTGGTCGGTTGCTATATCGGCTTCATAACCTCGGGGGGCGCCCGGGGAATCGGACGGTCCACGACCCGGGCGGTGGTCCTGTCGTTTATGCTGATCCTAGTTGCCGATTACTTTCTGACCCGGATACTTTTGTAACTGGTTTGATTTTTGGTATTTTCGGACGCTTCGCGGCATATGCGCGAAGTGGTGCCATTCCGATATCGCGAACGGAATTCGCGAGCAGAGAGTCGCAGTGCCGGCTCTTGACTGACAGGAGGTAGATGACATGGCGCTTTCCACGGAAAAAAAGGTTGGTCTTTTTTTCATTCTCGGACTTATCCTCTTTGGTGTCATGCTGGAACTGGGCGGACAATGGAACCCGTTTGAAAAGTCCGTTCCCTACAACACGTTTCTTACCAGTGTGACCGGTCTCAAGGTTGGTGATTCTGTCCGTCTTGCCGGCGTCGATGTTGGTAAGATAACCGGTATCGATGTCCTCGAAGGCAAGGTACGTATCGACTTCGAGGTGAAAAAGGGCACCCAGCTCAAAAAAGATTCCGTTGCGAGTCTCCGCATGACGAATCTGCTGGGCGGGCAGTTCCTCGGTCTTACCTTCGGTTCGTCAACGGCGCCGCTGCTTCCTCCCGGCGCAACGGTCGAGGGCAAGGAGGCGGCAAGTGTCGATACGATCATGAGCAATCTCGGTGATCTCACTGCCGATGCCAAGACCCTGATTACCGACCTGGACAAGAACCAGGCGGAGGTGATGGGGAAAATGTCCTCCATGCTGGATGAAAATCGCGCCAACATTCACAGCACCTTGAGCAACCTCACCAGCATCACCACCAAGATGGATCGTGGTACTGGTTCCCTGGCCATGCTGCTGAACGACAAGACCCTCTATACCAATACCAACGAAGTCACGGCAAGCCTGCGGAATATCACCGCCAAGATTGAAAAGGGTGAAGGCACCATCGGTAAGCTGGTGAACGATGATGCGTTCTACACCGACGCCAAGGGCGCCATGGCAAACATCAATGACAGTATGAAGGATGTCAAGGAGATCGCCGGCAAGATCAATCGCGGCGAAGGTTCGATGGGCAAACTGGTGAACGACGACGCTCTTTACACCCAGCTGAGCGGTGCATCGAAAAATATCAACGAGATCGCCGAAAAGATAAACAATGGTCAAGGAACCATGGGCAAGCTGGTGAACGAAGACAAGCTGTATCGGGATGCAACGGCAACCCTGAAAAAGACCGAACAGGCAGTGGAAGGACTCGGCGACACCGGCGCCATTTCGGTCTTGGGGAGTATTGTCGGCAGCCTGTTCTAGGCAACTTTGCCAGGCTTGCTGCACAGCGGTTTTGCCGCTGCAGGAGAGTTTCTCGCCGGCTATCAATGTCTGACGAATTCAGGAAAACCTGACTTTGCTTCCGTGACGCGCCGGCCAGAAACAGTAGGTAGTGATTTTCATATGGCGCGGCTTTCAGTCGCGCCATTTTTTTTAGGGGGGTACTATGGATGATATTGTTCGGATTGCGGTCGGCACGTTTGTCATGAGGCCGTACGTATTTGCTTTTCTGGCGGTGTATCTTGTTGTTGCGGTTACTCATCTCGGCTGGAAAAAGACGTTCTGTTTTACCGTTGTCGGATACCTGCTTGCGTTTCTGTCCGAATACAGCTCCATCAACACCGGCATTCCCTACGGCTGGTACTACTACATAGATACCACGAAGATGCAGGAGCTCTGGATTGCGGGCGTTCCGTTCTTCGATTCCCTCTCGTATGTTTTTCTCACCTACTGCAGTTACACGGCCGCATTGCTGACGGTGTCCCCGGTCAGGACCTGCCGCTGGAACCTGGTAACGCTCGAGACCCGGGCAATCCGCAAATCGTTTGCCGTGCTGCTGCTCGGGTCCCTCTACCAGGTTTTCCTCGACATCGTCATCGATCCGGTGGCATTGCAGGGCAATCGATGGTTTCTTGGCCAGATTTACGGCTATAAGGAGGTGGGGCTCCACTTCGGTGTGCCGCTGTCCAATTACATCGGCTGGTGGATTGTCAGCCTGGTTCTGGTCTTTGCCCTGCAGCGCATTGACGCGCGGGTGGGAAGAAACCGGGAAAAACCGGCCGGGGTGGCCAATCTTCCTTTCCGCTCACTGCTCGGGCCGTTGCTTTATCTTTCCGTGCTGGTTTTCAACTATGTCGTGACCATCAGTATCGGGGAGCAGTTGATGGCGCTGACCGGGATTCTCATGTTTACCCTGCCGGTCATAATCGTTGTTGTGCAGGTCGTGCGCCGGGCGAACCGCTACAGCAGGGATGAACTGGCCGAACATTTGAAGGATTATCCGTACATGATGACCTGCGGCGAGAGAACCAGGTAGTTTTTATCTGCAAGTTTCAGCTGGGGAGGGGTGGCGCTTCGTTGCCCCGGCGACGGTACTTCTTCGCTCAGCTGGCGCCTTGCACCGCCCAGTGGTTCAAGGCTGCGGAAATTTCACCGATAGACTGGATATGGACATCGACCTGGGGACTGGCGGGAAGGTCGCCGACGAGAATGGTGCCCATGCCGAGTTCCTTTGCCGTGCGGAGATTCTCCACTGCATCTTCAACCATGATGCAGCGCGATGCGGCTACACCGATTCGGTCCAGTACTGCATGGTAGGGCTCGGGTGAGGGTTTCGGCAGGTAGTTGGCAATGCGGATGTCGAAAATCTCTTCGAAAACACCGTTGAGTCCCAGGGCGCTCAATACCCGTTCGCTATGGTCCCGGGAGCTGTTGGTGAAAACAGCCTTGGGCAGCGGAATTGCTGCGAGGGTTGCTCGCAACTCCAGGTCGGGATGCAGTCGGCTGGAGACATCAATGTCGTGCACATAGCCGAGGTACTCTTCCGGGTTCACCCCGTGGTGTCGCATCAGTCCCTGCATGGTTACCCCGTAGCGGTGCCAGTAGGCGCGCCGCAACGTGTCGACTTCCGTCAACGGAATTCCCACTACTTCATTCATGTAGCGGTTGATGCGCCGGTCGATGAGTGAGAACAGTTCCCGGTCCGGCGAATAGAGGGTGTTGTCCAGGTCGAAAAGAATGTAGTCCATGAATGCCTTTCCCGAAGGTCTCACGCGATCCGGACCAGCTTGTCCAGGACGAGCGCCAGGTTGGTGCCGGCCAGTTTGGCGTTTTTTGCCAGCCGGATCAGCTGCGGCACGATGCGCGGATTTTTTGCCATGGCAACGAGTACCTTGCCGATGCGGATATTCAGTTGCCGGTCGGTTATCTCTTCCAGAGAGAAAAGCAGCTCTTCATCGGCCGGGTCGCTGATTGCCCGGACAGCAATCAGCGGAATGCCGCTGCGGACCGCTGTCTCTGCTACGGCACTGGTTTCCATGTCCAGGACCGGGTTCAGCACTTTGTTGGCGAGGAGTTGCCGTGCCGCCCCCTTCTGCACAATGCTGCTGCTGGTGACAATGGTGCCGTCAGCAATCCGGAACGGGGCATCCGGCCAGGACTCAGCCAGGGCATGGAGAAAGCGCGCGTTTTCGAGCGGGCCCGCGTCGGCTATAGTTCCATTCCGGAGTGACAGGGTCCGACCCGCGACAACCACGTCGCCCGTGGTCAATCCCGAGCAAACCCCGCCGCCGAACCCTGCCGAGATGATTATGCGGGGCTGCGCTGCGGCAATGAGTTGTTCGGTTGCCTCGGAGGCTTGTTCCGTACCCATCCCGGATTGGATAAGTGTTACCTGTCGTCCGTCCAGGCGGCAATGGTAGCTGGGGAATCGCCCTGCCGGTCCTTTGCGGTGCGCCCCGAGCCGCCGCACGATCGGCCGAACCTCTTCCGCCATTGCCACGACAAGGCCGATGCTGTTTTGTTCCATTAGGTGCCTCCACATACAGGTGCCCGGTACTCTATCAGAGAATAGGGCTGCCTGCAATGCAGACCTGTCTTTGCTGCCGGTTTTCCGTGCGGCGCGGGCCCTGTTTGCGGCCCCTTTGGCCTTGACAAAAGGAAGGCCTGACTTTATTGTATTTGTTTGCCTTTCTACTGGAAAAAGTAAACAAAGAGAAGACGAGCACGTCCATAGGAGTTTCCATGAAACCGTTATTTCTGAACCCGCCCACATTCGAGGACTTTGATGGCGGCGCCGGTGCCCGCTACCAGGCGTCCCGCGAAGTGACATCCTTTTGGTATCCGACCTGGCTCTGCTTTCCGGCAGGGATGATTGAAGGCAGCCGGGTGGTGGATGCGCCGGTGCAGAAACTCACGCTGGACGACTGCATAACAATCGCCGCCGACTACGATATGGTGGTGATGTACACCTCCACGCCGACATTTGCCATTGACGTGGAAACCGCGCGACGTATCAAAGAGCGGAAGCCTGCCATCGTTACGGTCCTGACCGGACCCCATGTCAGCGTGCTGCCGGAGGAATCCCTGCAGCGGGCCGGGGCAGCAGTTGACATCGTCTGTCGCGGCGAGTTCGATTATTCGGTCAAGGAACTGGCCGAGGGCATGGCCTGGGAAAAGGTGGACGGGATCAGCTTCCAGAAGGACGGCAAAATTACCTCTACCCCTGACCGGCCGCCGATTACCGATCTCGACGCACTTCCGTTTGCCAGCCAGATCTATCAGCGTGACTTGCCGGTCCAGGAGTATATCATTCCGCACTTCAAGCATCCGTACGTTTCGATCTATTCGAGCCGCGGCTGTCCGTCGCGCTGTATCTACTGTCTCTGGCCGCAGACCTTTTCCGGTCGCACCATGCGGACCCGCAGCCCGGAAAATGTTTACCAGGAGGTGAAGTGGATCGTGGAGAACATCCCGGGCGTCAAGGAGATTTCCTTTGACGACGATACCTTTACCGCCAACCGCGAGCATGCCCGTGCCGTTGCCGAGAAAATCAAGCCGCTCGGCATCTCCTGGACAATCAACGCCCGGGCGAACTGCGACTATGAGACCCTCAGGATTATGCGCGATGCCGGCCTCCGTCACGTTGTCGTCGGTTTCGAGTCCGGAAACGACCAGATCCTGAAGAATATCAAGAAGGGCGTCACCAAGGAGCAGGCCCTGGAGTTCGCCCGGAACTGCAAGAAGCTGGGCCTCTCGGTGCATGGCGCCTTTGTCATGGGCCTGCCCGGTGAAACCAAGGAGACGATTCTCGAAACCATCGAGTTTGCCAAGCGCCTCGACATCAATTCCATCCAGGCCTCCCTGGCGTCCCCCTATCCGGGCACGGAATTCTATGACCTGGCAAAAAAAGAAGGCTGGATCACCTCCGACAGTTTCCTCGATGAAACCGGCCACCAGACCTGCGTCATCAATTATCCCCATCTCTCCAACCGCGAGATCTTCGATGCCGTGGAGACCATCTACAACAAGTTCTACTTCCGGCCCAAGTATATTGCCCGCAGCATCCTGAAGATGATCACCAGCAGTGAGGACCGGAAGAAACTTCTCAAGGAAGGTGCCCAGTACCTTGCCTACATGAAGAAGCGCAAGCAGTCCCGCTGCTCCAGCTGTTAGTGAATCATGACTGCTACCCGCACCTCAGCCATGAAGAAGCTGATCGTCAATGCCGATGATTTCGGCCTTTCCGCCGGCGCCAACCGGGCTGTGATCAGGGCATACCGGGAGGGAATCCTTACCAGTACGTCGCTGATGGTGGCGGGGCGGGGCTTCGATGAGGCGGTGTCACTGGCTAAGGAAAATCCGGGACTCCAGGTCGGGCTGCACCTGACCCTGCTGCAGGGCACGTCGGTTCTGCCGCCGGAGGAGCTGCCACGTCTCGTGGACCGGGAAGGAAATTTTTCCGATGATCCGGTGTTGACCGGGATGCGCTTTTTCTTCCACAGATCGCTGCGCAGGGAGTTGTACCGGGAGATCGAGGCGCAGATCCTCCGCTTCCGGGAAACCGGTCTTCCCCTTAGCCACATTGACGGTCACCTGAACATTCACATGCACCCGACGGTTTTCGCCATTCTGGCCGAACTGATGCCGAAATACGGCATTACCAGCTTCCGGTTGACCCGCGAGGACCTGGCACGGGACCCGGCAAGCGACGGGGTGCGACGGTTCGGTCGATGGCTCGATGCCTTTATCTTTGGTCGTCTCGCGGAAAACTGCCGGCCGGTGCTGGCAAGGCAGGGAATTTTCCATGCCGATGAAGTGAAGGGACTGCTCAATTCGGGCCGCATGACCGAGCAGTACTTTCTGCAGGTACTGGACTGTTTGGGCGAGGGTTGCACGGAAGTATATTTTCACCCCGGCTGTCTGCCGGACACCGAGCTTGCGGCATGGATGCCCGATTACCGGCACGAGGACGAACTTGCTGCCCTGACCAGCCACACGGTTCGTGAAAAAATCACCCAGTTGGGAATTCGTCTCGGGAACTACCGGGGAGAGGAAAAAACATATGTATAAAACCGTTGTCGTCATGCTGCTTGCCGTTACCGCCGGAACGGTCGGCGACCTGCTGCTTACCAAGGGAATGAAGGAATTGGGCGATCTTTCGGCCATGAATCTGCGCGGCATCCTTTCTGCGGTCTATCAGGCCTTGACCAGCCCCAAGCTGGTAGTCGGAACGGCCATGCTGGCGATATTTTTCTTCCTCTGGCTGGCGGTTCTTTCCTGGGAAGATCTCACCGTTGCCCTGCCGATGCAGGCGCTCAACTACGTGCTGGTGGCTTTTCTCTCCCAGTACTTCCTCGGTGAAATTGTGACCCCCATGCGCTGGGCCGGGACCGTGCTGGTCTGCATCGGTGTCATCCTCATCACCAAGAGCAGCGGCGGCTGAGACGCTTGGCTCCCGTGAACTGACACCATACCATCCGAGTATCGCTGCCTTCCTCTCAACCGGACGTGCCCCCGGTACCCTGCCATTTCTGCAGCCTTTTTTGCCGGAAGATTTCCCCGGTTGGCAAAAACAAAACTGGTACAGCATCTCACATCCTCCTTGTAGCACCTAATCTTCCCTAATCTGACAAGAGCAACCAGGCTAACCTCGGGCGTTTCTTTCCCTATTGCCCGCCCTTCTGCCACCCTCTCCCTCCTGGCGAGGGTAGTTTATGCACACGCAGCTCCTTGCCGGAGAAAGTGCCTCGCAGCGACGGATGAGGGGAAAGCGTGACACTGGTGTTTTTCATCAACCCGATTGCCTGACGTTGCAGTGTGCCAAGTTCACGAATCGGAATCAGCGTGGTCTTGTGATACAATGTCTCCAAGTGCACTAACCGATGTAAAGATTCCTTGTCCGTCCAAATGCTGAACAAAGAGGAGGATCCATGTCGCAAATGGTTACCGTAGAGATTCTTGTTGTCGGAAATGAAATACTGATCGGCGATATCCAGGACACCAATACCAACTGGATCTGCAAAATGATCAATGAACGGGGCGGGTACGTGGCGCGTGCCACCATGCTGCGCGATATTCCCGCGGAAATTGCCGAAGCGGTGCGCGCGGCCATCGGGCGGGGAGTGGATGTCCTGTTTACGTCCGGCGGGCTCGGTCCCACGGCCGATGACCTGACCGTCGCCGCCGTAACCGAGGGCGCGGGGCTGGAACTCAAACTGCATGAAAAAGCCCGTCAGATGGTGAAGGACCGCTATGACGAACTGTTCGAACAGGGAATCATGTCGCAGGGCGGGCTGAATCCTGGCCGGGAAAAGATGGCCTGGCTGCCGGTCGGTGCGGAACCGCTCCATAATCCGGTGGGAACGGCGCCGGGCGTCCTGGCACGGGTCGGCAAGACGGCCATCATCTGCCTGCCGGGGGTTCCGTCCGAATTGAAGGGAATCATCACCACTTCGCTGCAGCCTTTCCTGGCAGAGACTTTCGCTGACGGCGGCTCGGTGATGCGGGCCATTACCGTCCGCTGCAACGATGAATCGCTGATGGAGCCGGTACTGAGCCGGGTGGTCCCTGAACACCCCCGGGTCTACATCAAGTCCCTGGCCAGGACGCTGGGGGAAACGCCGGAACTGGACATTACCCTGACGGTCACCGGCGGGGCGGCGGCGGAGCGGGATCAGCTGCTCGAAGCAGCCTACCATGCCTTGCGGCACGGGTTGACGGATATCGGCATAGACAACTGGGACAAGCTCTGACGGTTTCGCCAAAAAAGGTGGATGATATCGTGGCAGGGGCGTACCAACCCTATGGTTCGATTCGGAACCGATAGCGGAGCGTCGTGCCCTTGCCGGGATTGCCACCGTTGTAAGTGCGCTCGTAAAAGCTGACGGTGGCATCCTGATCAATCATCAGGATGGTGGACGAGCGGGTGCCGTAGACCGGCCCGGAAATGAACAGCGGCGCGAGCAGCCGCTCCCATTCGAGCCCGATTCCGGTGTCGGGCAACAGGTTGTCGGCGGGCATTGAGCTGTCGGCCAGCAGCGCGAAGAGCTCTTCGACGGCCGGCTCGCCGCCTTTCGCGAGCACGGCCGCCAGGGCATTTTTCCCCTGGCTGACCTTCGGCCAGGGCGTGTCGAGCAGATGGTTGCTCAAGCCATGGATGCCCGGCTGCAGCAGGGGCGGCATAGCGCCCTTGTTCGAGTAGACATACAGCTGTTGCCAGTTGCCGAAGATCATGCTGTAACCGTTGTATTCCGCGGCGCGCTGCTGCAATGCCGCCAGGTAATCGGCCGCAGGGAAGGCGCCGAGCAGAAATTTCGTTACCAGGCTGCCGCGTGACGGGGAATCTTTCTTCACGGTGCGGGGATCGCGGAAGTTGGAGAGGGCGGCAATTCTTCCTTGCCGGCTGATGCCGAACCAGGTGCCTCCCGATCGCAGGTCCTTGCCGGCAAGGATCGGCGGTTCGGTCTCCCAGAATGTTGCCGGGGCCGTGGGCCGGTCATAGAACTCGTCCCGGTTGGCGGCAACAATCAGCGGGTACCGCGGGTGGGTCCGGTAGGCAATGAGAATCAGGCACATGTCATCCTCTCCCGTGGTGTCCATGGTGTGCTGCGAATCACTTTTTCAGTTCATCGAGGGCTTTTTCCAGACTCTCACGCTTGAACCCTTTGAGAATAACCTTGTCATTGCCGATGACGATCAGCGGAACAGAGGTTGCCTGGTATTTGTTAAGCAGAACCTCCCTGGCGCTTTCGTCTTCTTCCACGTCGAGGTTGATGAAGGGGATCTTTCTGCCGGAGAGGTATTCTTTGGCTTCCTTGCAATGCGGACACCAGGAAACCGTGTAGATGACGATCCTTGGATA
>JAQUHN010000228.1 GCA_028683555.1 Geobacteraceae bacterium
GGCAAAAAACACGGAAGTTTATAGCAGTAGAAACTTCTTGGGTTTATAGATATAGAAACTTATTTATACATCTATAAGCTTGTTACTACATATATAAACCCGGTTCTAACCGGTGATTAACGAGTTGGTCGCAGAAATACAGGAGGAGAAATGTCCAAAAGGGAAATAATTAAGAAGGAGCTGTTAGCACTTTACAAGGAAGGTGCGGAGTTGGCTGTTAACTTTCAAAAAAACGAGGAAAAACAGTTTCACTATGATTATCAGCGATGGTACACAAAAGCCATAAAAGCCGTTTTAACACTTGCACCTGATCGCCAAAGTGAGTTTCGTAGCTACTATGAAATTGATCCAAAAAGAAAATCTCTCGGATATGGTACATTTGTCATTCAAGACTTCCTTAAAGGTGTAGCGCCTTCGCAATCTTCTTGTCCTGGCTTCGACAGCAGAAATCAAGCACTCACATGCTTCTTCAACCAACTCACCATATTTCAATCCATTACAGAGCGCATTGATTCCGTTTTGGCAGACATTGAAGCTGAACTATATGCTGATTTACAAGACAGTGAAATTGTTATAGCAAGGCAACTTGCAAAGGTAAGCCTTCGAGCCGCTGGTGCACTTATGGGTGTGGTTATTGAAGGTCATTTACAGAAAGTTGCTTTGAACCATGGTCTAAAAATTGCCAAGAAGAACCCAACAATCTCCGACTTAAATGACCCCTTAAAATCGGCGGAAGTAATAGACACACCGACTTGGCGGAAGATCTCTTTTCTTGCAGATTTACGAAACCTCTGTTCCCATAAAAAGGAAGCGGAGCCCAAAAAAGAGCAAGTCGAAGAACTGATACAGGGTGCAGAGTGGCTTACCAAAAATGTCTTCTAAGTAATCCCGCTGGAGCGAGATGCAGGCGGCACAGGTCTGAAAGAATGGAAGGCGATTTTTAATTTCAGGCCCGTTATCTGAAAAATAAAGAGGTCAAAATGCGTTGGTTATGTATTATTTTGTTGGCGTTACTTTTTTCGCCGGTGCTAAAGGAGAACAAATAATGGATAGCACATCTCCCAAACCTTTCGCATTCGTGATTATGCCCTTTCTAAGGGAGTTTGATGATATTTATCAGCTCGGAATAAAGCCTGCCTGTGAGAGTGCGGGTGCTTACGCAGAGAGAGTTGACGAGCAAATTTTTCATGAAAGTATACTCCAACGAATATATAACCAAATATCGAAAGCAGATGTAATTATTGCGGACATGACTGGTCGTAATCCGAACGTCTTCTATGAAGCTGGATATGCACATGCTTTAGGCAAGCCGGTCATTCTCTTGACTAAAGCTGCTGAAGATATTCCTTTCGATCTTAAACATTATCCACATATTGTCTACGGAGGAAGAATTACTGATCTTATTCCTGAATTGGTAAAACGGGTGAGATTTGCAGTAGAACGACCAAAAGCGGCAACCGAAGGCGACACTGTAGAAGTATATGTTGATGGCAAGTCCCTTAGGACGACACCAAATATAAATTATCCCACCGACTCATCGGAACTACATGGTTTTACTGTGAGATTTGACTTTTATAACTCAATACACTCTAGCTTTAAAAGAGTTAAATTCCAAATTGGTTTTCTGTCGGCTAAGGTAGGTAACGTAACAGAAAGAGCAGAAAAGTTTCTGTACTTTCAATCGTATGCTCAACCAGACGGTGTATCTATGCTTCACCTAGATTCTCGTACATTCAATTTGCTTCCAGGAGCGTGGTTGGCTGTTGCGCCCGATTTTCGTAGTCTAGAAAAGAACGAATTTATTCACGAAGAACATGTTGAACTTACCCTTCGCGTATTTACAGAAGAGTGTCCAATTGATTTCCCTTTCACTGTCCAAATTCTAAAAAAATAAAGTTACTGCTAGAGCGAACAAGGAGTCTTGAAAGTGGAATCATTTGAAAATGCGGTTCCCACCCACACCGTTGGATGTTGGACACCGACCGGGCGATAAGGCTGCCCGGACGGGTCAACGGCGCAGCCGTTGATCGCAGAACCGAAATAACCAGAAATTTCTGGAGGGCAGAATGCCAAGATCCATAGAGCAAGGTTTTTCCGATTTTTTGGTCAAGCTGAAAGCTACGGTAACTGAGAATGCAGCAGCGAAGAGTCACAGAACATCAATTGAAGCTTGCTTAAAAAATAATTTCGGACTGAATAGGTTTACCAGAATTGGTTCATTCGGCAATGGGACCAATGTTTCAGGCTACAGTGACGTCGACTACTTGGCCTGTATTCCAACAAATCAACTAACACAAACATCCACCGCATCCCTTGTGAAGGTCAAAAATGCACTCGCTACAAGATTTCCAAATACTGGCGTAGCTATAAATTGCCCAGCTGTGGCTGTACCCTTTGGGAAATACAAATCTGAATCTACTGAAATTGTTGTAGCCGACTACATTAAAGAGGAAAACGGCTATAAGGTTTATGAAATAGCCGATTGCAATAATGGTTGGATGCAGGTCAGTCCTGATGCTCATAATGCTTATGTGGACTATATTGATAAACAGCTTGGAGGAAATGTCAAACCGCTAATTCGGTTTATCAAGGCATGGAAGTTTTATCAAAATGCTCCTATTTCCTCATTCTATCTAGAAATGAGAGTTACAAAATATGCCAGTCAAGAAAAGGCCATCATCTACGATATTGATGTCAATAATGTCTTACAGGGTTTACTGGATAGCGATTTGGCGGCAATGCAAGATCCAATGGGTGTGTCTGGCTACATCTATCCATGCAAGACCGATGCTTTTAAGGTAGATGCCCTGTCTAAGTTAAAGACTGCCGCAACAAGAGCAAATAAAGCAAGGGATGCTGCGATCAATAACGATGTTAAAACGGCTATTGAATGGTGGCAGAAACTATATAACGACAAATTTCCGAGTTATTACCTATGAGCATCGTTCAAAAGCAAAATCAACCCGATAATATTGAAAGACTAGCAGCTCAACGGAATCTGTATTCAACTGCCAAGAAGATCATTGGAACACAAATGATTCTGAGTGGCCCAGTTGCAGTATGTGCAACTCTACTGAGCATTGCTGTTCCTGAAGTCAAGGGATATGTTGCTCTGTGGGGGCTGTGTGTTTTATTTTTTGATCTTGTCATTTTCACCCCTTGGCAAAAGAAGCTACGAGACAGTGGAGCCAAGATTCAAGAATTGTTTGATTGTTCTGTTTTGGATCTATCGTGGAATGAAATAAAAGTTGGAAAGAAGCCAGAACCTGAACTGGTCCACGAACAGGCTACAAAGCATGGGAATGATGCTAAAAAAATAGCGGTTTTGAAGGACTGGTATCCGCTATGCGTCCAGACTGTCGCAACCTATTGGGGCAGCATCATTTGTCAGAGGACAAATGTATGGTGGGATTCAAAGCTAAGGAGAAAGTATGCGGCTACAGTCTTTGGCGTCTTGGTCGTGGTTACACTGTCACTGATTGGGTTCGGTGTTTATAAGCATAAAGACATTCTTGAATTCATTGCCTATATCGCTGCTCCAATGGCTGCGGCATATGTTCTGGGATATCGTCAGATCACTGAACATCGTGAAGCAGCAGAAAGACTAGACAAGCTCAAGGATCATGCTGAAAAACTTTGGTCTGAAGCAATTGCGGGAGCCTCCGTTGCCGAATTGCAAATCAAGGCCAGATTTCTTCAAGATGAGATTTTTGATGGGCGAAAAAAGAATCCGCCTATTTTTGATTTCATCTTTAGATGGTTTAGAGACGAAAATGAAACACAAATGAACAAAGGTGCTGAGGCATTTGTGAAAGAAATTGGTCAAATGAAATAAAAGCAGCTTACTGTGACGCCCTTCATATATTCACATTTGAGGAAAAGGGATGTCCCAATAACAAGTTGGCCACAAAGAATGAGAATATGACCAAGAGAGACATGCACCCATCGCTTTTCTTCTTCATGGAAGGACTAAATCATGAGCCACCTGACAATGGGACTATTGAAATTTCCCTGATGCGGGAGCCGGTATCTCTGCAAGCGAACCGAGTAAACAAAGACGCTTTAAAGCAAGAGATTCAACTACTAACAACTCAAACAAAGTATCTGCTTGTTGGAGATTTGCGTGTTGATGTTATATGGCGCCTAAGTGAGCAGGAAAGGTATGAAACGGATGCATCTGCAGACGTAGACAACATAATTAAGCCTATCCTTGACGCACTTGGAGGCATTACGGGCCTTTTTGTTGACGACTGCCAAGTACAATTCGTTTCTTGTCATTGGTTCGATGGTCCACCTGGCGCTCAAGAGACTTCAATAAAATTAAGTTTTTCACCTCAAGAGTGGATGACTAAGGAAGGCATTGTTTTTGTGCACATGGGACGTGGTCTTTGCATGCCGTTCGATATTTCGTGGGGCAAGGAAGGAAACGTGATCCTTCTAGATAAGTTCATCGAGATGATAAGACTGCGAGATAATTGTTTGAAAGAAACTGGAGATTACTACAGAGCAATGAGTCTGCTACCAACCAGCAGAATATTCCATCGTACAAGAGTCAATGATTTTAAAGTGATAGAACCCTTAGAGTTTAGACAAATGCAATGGAAGCGTATCCGCAGTAGCACAGAAGCTTGAGTTCCAATCGGGTAGCCGGGGGTTTTTCTCCCCCAGCCCCCACACCACCCGGCATGCGGGTCCGCACCGGGCGGTTCGATAGAATTACCGGGCCGTAGCCGGGTAATGGATCTTCACCCACAGTTCTTTGACAGATAATAACCCTTGATCCTTCAGACATTTGTTGGTCAATCCGGTATGGGCGGCAAGTCGTCTTGACATCGCCCACGGGCCGCTTCTATTCAGGCCCGCACGGATGGCGGTGCCAAGTTGTGTACCAAGCTTTAGAAGATTCTTGATCTTGGTACGGCACCAGCGCCACTGTTTCCAGTAGCACAGCCGTATTCTGCGCCGTATCCAGCCGTCTATGTCCGGGATGTCATGGTAATACTCCGAGATACCGAAGTAGCCCATCCAGCCACGGAGATATTGGGCCAGCTTGTTCAAATGTAGCTGCTTGGGGTCGGACCAAGTCAACGATCTGAAATATAACAACTAATTGGCTGAAATTGCCCTTGTTTATGGCCTTAGAGTCACGTTTTTACCGGCAAAAAGGAACTTCTAAGAATGGCGAGAGCGA
>JAQUHN010000229.1 GCA_028683555.1 Geobacteraceae bacterium
TGCTTCTTCACCAAGGAAAAATGCCTTGATTTTCTTGAAAAAGCCTGCCTCTTCGGCGCCACAGCCAGCAGCTTTCTCATAGAGAGAGCGGGCCTTTTCCTTCATCTCGTAACACTTCTTGATGGTTGCCTCGAGGCGAGCCGGATCGAAGTCCACGTTAGTGACGGTGGCAAACAGCCCTTCCAGGAGAAAGACGTCGATATCCTGGTCCTTGACGCCCACCTGACGGGCTTCATTGGCATAGACGGCCAGCCCCTTGAGACCATAGAGAAGGTTGTCCTGGAGAGCCGCGACCTCCGGATTTTTTCCGCACACACCCATTACATCGCAACCGATTCCTTTTGATGCTTGTTCACACTGGTGACAAAACATGTATAACCTCCTTTTATTGACATACTATTCGAGAAAACAAGTTATCTTAATTATACTTGGTTTCTTCGATTTGTCTTTCGTGAGGAGTTATATACGCAGAGGTAGAGATTGCCCTTGACGTGCATCAAAGTTTTACATTTGGAGAAAATAAAAGAATTGATGGGAAAGAGATTTATTTCAGCCCCCATTGGTGAAGGCAGGCCGCGACAAACCACAGCAGAAAACTGGAACCGAGCACCAGCGGCAAAGAAAAACCTTTCCTCAGGCAATAAAAGGCGGCGAGAAAAAAAAGCCCGCTTGGCAGAAGCCCCCAGAGGGCTCCCTTGGCGAACGCCTCCATGATGTCCCGGTTACCCCTGTTTTCCAGATATACCCAGACCAGAACAAGAGCTCCGGTCAGCGGCATGACACCAACAAGACCGGCGAGTGAAGGGAATCTCTTGGCAACAGCTGTTGCCAAGAGAATAATGGTAACACTAAACACTACTTTGATAAGAAGCTGCATACAATCAAACCGGCACCCTCAACCGGAAACCCCTTACAATTGTTTACCTAGAGCCGGGCCGGGATTTTCCGGACAAACGCTAATCAAGCTTGATCCCCGCCCCTTTTCTCACAAATCGTTTGATAAATCCATGCAAACCGTGGCCGATTATTGCATATTTCTTCATCTGCTCGACATTGGCACTTCCGGCGCTATGGTAATCATAGCGGTAGAAAGATCCGTCAATTAAGCCGAGTGTGATAGAGTCTTCACCAAAATCATAGGAAACGATGGGCGAATCACCACCACGATTTTCATAATGTGCCATGGCTTCCTCCTTTTCCGTCCGACCGACCCGGGACTCCTTACCATCAAGTATACCGTGTTTCCCGCACACAACCCGGAAAAAGTTACCTTCCGCGAGATAACGTTCTCAACCGTTCCTATTAGCCGACCGTTGCTGATGGACGAAAAAAGAAAAGCACCTTATTCGTGGTTGTTCGTCGCCGTTTCGGCAATCCGCTCTGCAAGCTTCGTCACCCGCTTCGAGGATCTGCGGTTCTTGACCGCCATGGCCAGGGCCTTGGCCTGGCCGATGATGATGACCAGTTTCTTACCGCGCGTTACTGCCGTGTAAAGCAGATTTCTTTCGAGAAGCATATAATGCTGCATGGCCAAGGGGATTACCACCACCGGATACTCCGATCCCTGGCTCTTGTGAATCGAGGTGGCATAGGCAAGGGAAAGCTCGTCCAACTCGCCGAATTCGTAGTCAACGATCCGGCCGTCAAAATCAACCCGCAGCACACCTTCGTCGGAATTGACCTCGGTAATGGTGCCGATATCACCGTTGAAGACCTCTTTGGTGTAGTTATTTTCCGTTTGCAGCACCTTGTCATGCGGCGCGAAGGTAGTGCCGAAGCGGGTCACCTGCGGCTCACCAGTGGGGTTCAAGCGCTGTTGCAGCGCCACGTTCAGTGACCTGACACCAAGCCCGCCCCGGTTCATGGGGGTCAGGACCTGGATATCCCTGACCGGGTGAAAGCCGAACCGTTTCGGTATTCGTTCGGTCACCACCTGCAGCAGCTTGTGATGAATTTCCTCGGGAGTTGCAGCCGGGATGCTGTAAAAGTCGGTAAGTTCCGCGCTGTCTGCATTAAGGGGCATCTCTCCGCGGTTGATGCGGTGAGCATTGACAATGATGCGGGAAGCGGCCGCCTGGCGAAATATCTCGGTGAGCCGCACCGTCGGCACACTGCCCGATTCGATGATGTCGGCAAGTACCGCACCCGGTCCAACGGACGGCAACTGGTCAACATCGCCCACCATGATGAAAGCGGCATGGTCGGGTACGGCGGCCAGCAACCGGTTCAACAGGACGATATCAACCATGGAAGATTCGTCAGTCACCACCAGGTCGGTTTCCAGGGGATTGTCCCGGCCCCGCTTGAAACCGAAGGTCTGGGGATCAAACTCCAGCAAGCGGTGAACGGTCCGGGCCTCCAGTCCGGTGGATTCGGACAATCGTTTAGCGGCCCTGCCGGTGGGTGCACAAAGGGTAATGCGCAGCTGTTTTGCCTTGAGAATGGTGAGAATGCTGTTCACCAGGGTTGTCTTGCCCACCCCCGGACCTCCGGTAATGACAACCATTTTGCTGGTCAGGGCCAATTCCACCGCCGTCCGCTGCGATGCGGACAGGGTCAGCCCGGTCTTTGTCTCCACCCAGGGAATCTGCTTGATCGTATCGATGGCTTCCCACGGAAGCTCGCCCCGGAGCAGACGGGCAATACTCGCTGCGCTGCCGTTCTCTGCCCGGAACAGGGGGGCCAGGAAAAGGCATTTCTTTCCACCAATCTCGTCCAGCACCAGATTTTCTTCGGCAATCTCTGCCTGTATCGCCTGCTCGATGATCTCAGCAGGTATTTCCAGTAGCCCGGCTGCAGCATCGACCAAGGCTTCCCACGGCCAGGCACAGTGGCCATCGCCGGCTATCTCCTGCAGGGTGTGCCGAACCCCGGCCCGGGCGCGAATCAGGGAATGCCGCTCGATTCCGAGGCGCTCGGCAATGGCGTCGGCGCTCTTGAAGCCGATACCGTGAATATCAAGTGCCAGCCGGTACGGGTTCTCGGTTACTTTAAGGATCGCCTCTTCACCATAGGTTTTGTAGATCCGCACCGCCCGCGCAGTGCCTACACCGTGGGATTGGAGAAAGACCATGATTTCGCGGATGGCTTTCTGTTCGGTCCAGGCAGCGGTCACCAACTCCATCCGCTTCCTGCCGATGCCGGGAAGCTCCAGCAGCCGCTGGGGGCTGTTCTCGATCACATCGAACACTTCCGTACCGAATGCCTTGACCAGCAGCGTGGCAAAATGGCAACCGATCCCCTTCACCATACCGCTCGCCAAATACTTCTCGATCCCCTCGATCGTTCCGGGAAGCACCGCAGCCAGCCGTTGAGCCTTGAACTGAAGACCATGGTTGCGATCGTTATGCCACGCCCCAAGGCACTCGACAAATTCCCCGGCACTGATCGACGCAGCGGAACCGACTACGGTAACCAGGTCACGTCGCCCCCGCACTTTGACCCGGAGGACGCAGAAACCGGATTCCTCGCTGTGGAACGTGACCCTTTCCACAGCGCCGGAAAGATGTTCCAATTGGCTGGTGTCGTTCTGTTTCATAGTTTCCAATGTACCATCATGCAGGCCGGTTGCCAAAGCTCCTTTTGCTTGAGCGGCACCAGGCTCATTATTGGAGGCAAACAGGTCTTGCATGCACTGCACTCCTCATTTACTATAGGATTCAGACAATTACCATTCCGTTCAGTTCGAGGAAGCAATGATCGATCGATTCCAGTCAGCCGCCGAGGCGGTCGGTGCCGTTGTCAGACGTTTTCCATCTATCGCCGAGGCCGCTGCCCATGTCCGGGAGACCGCCGGTTCCGCTGTTGCAGCATCCGAACTGCCCGAGGATATCAGGCAGGCCTTGTCACCCATAACCCTTGCCGCGCCGGAAGAATATCGCGACATCCGGACTTCTGTCAGTTTCGCCCGTGCCGGTATTGCCGAGACCGGCAGCCTGCTTCTCGAACTCTCCGATCCCCTCCAGCGCAGCGCCACCGCCCTGCCGCCGGTTTCGATGATTTTCCTGCGGGAATCGACAATCGTTGCCGACCTGCCCGCCCTTTCAGTAACCCTGGCGACACTCCTCTCGTCCCGCTCCCAATCGTACATCTCGCTGATCACCGGGCCAAGCCGCACTGCAGATATCGAACGGGTACTCACCATCGGCGTTCACGGGCCGAAGGAACTGCACATCCTGATCCTGGAAGGAGAATAGAACGTGTCGAAAAAGATCATCAGGCAAAAGATCAACGACTCCTTCCTGCGCAAGGCTCTTGCCGCCTTTGCCAGGCAATACCCGGCAGCACGGACCGCGGCTCTGGAAAACACCGACTTCGAAGGATTGCGGGAGCGGATTTCCACATTCCGCAAAGAGGCTCTCGGCAACCTGCCGTCGCTGGTGGAAGACTTCCGGGCAAACGCGGAGAAATGCGGCGCCACGGTGCACCTCTGTACAACCACACAGGACGCGCTCGATGTCATCCAGAGTATCATCGAGGAGAAGGAAGCCGACTTTGTCATCAAGTCGAAATCCATGACCTCGGAAGAGATCCGTCTCAATCACCACCTGGAAAAGGCGGGAATACGGTGCCTGGAAACCGATCTGGGTGAATGGATCGTCCAGCTTGCCGGCGAACGCCCCTCCCACATGGTATTGCCGGCCATCCACAAAAACCGCGAGGAAGTCGCCGAACTGTTCACCAACGAAACCGGACAGCCCTGCCCGCCGGACATACCCGTCTTGGTGGAAACCGCCCGGGAAACGTTGCGGAATGGTTTCCTCACCGCACGGATCGGAATCTCCGGCGCCAACGTGGCAATCGCCGACAGCGGCACCATCGGCCTGCTCACCAACGAAGGGAACGCCCGCCTGGTGACGACTATGCCGGAAACGCACATTGCCCTGATCGGACAGGAAAAGATCGTCCCATCCCTGACGGAGGCGCTCGACATCATCACCCTGCTGCCGAAGAACGCTACCGGCCAGAAAATAACCTCCTATGTCTCTTTCATCAAGGGTCCTTCGCCGGGCCGGGATTTACACATCGTCCTCTTGGACAACGGCAGACAGGAACTGGCCCGCGACCCGCATTTCAGCGAAGCACTTACCTGTATCAAGTGCGGGGCCTGCGCCAACGTCTGCCCGGTCTACGAGATCGTCGGCGGCCATGTGTTCGGCCATATCTACGTTGGCAGCATCCGCTTGGTGCT
>JAQUHN010000044.1 GCA_028683555.1 Geobacteraceae bacterium
GCTTATGGTATGGGATAAGTAGAATTACTCTTACCTGTTGGGGAGTCATATGAAGCAGGAAAACAAAACAGGCCGGGGACTTTCGGGACTCGGCGAATTCGGGCTCATCGATTTGATTGCCCGTAAGGTCCGCCCTTCGGCGACGGTTGCCATTAGTATCGGCGATGATGCGGCGGCATTTCAGCTGACCGACGAGCGACTTGCCCTGGCAACCGCCGACATGCTGGTGGAAGGAGTTCATTTCGATCTTGCTTTTTGCGATCCTTTTCGGCTCGGTCGGAAATCACTGGCCGTCAATCTCTCCGATATCGCAGCTATGGGAGGCTAGCCCCATTCTTTTCTACTCTCCCTAGCCGTTCCGAAAACGGTTTCCATCGAGTTCCTCAACGACTTCAGTTCAGGCCTCGTTGAAATAGCCGACGAATTCGGGGTTAACCTGGTAGGGGGGGATACCTGCGCGTCAAAAGGCGGGTTGGTCATTGCCATCACGCTGTTCGGTGAGCAGCAAGGGCAGAAACTTACCCGGCGCTGCACCGCCCGACCGGGCGATTGCATTTTCGTCACCGGTCACCTGGGTGATTCTGCATTAGGGCTGAAGTTGCTACAGGAAGGACAGAAGACGGGAGCGGCCGTTACCAGGCATCTGGATCCCAGCCCCAGAGTCCGCGAGGGACGTGCATTGGCCGAAGCCGGCCTGGCGACCGCGATGATCGATATAAGCGACGGTCTGCTCGCGGACCTCGGCCACATTACGAAAAATTCAGCGGTGGGCGCACGATTGTACCTGGAAAGGATACCGCTCTCCGCGGAATATTCGGAGCATTTCGGGTTGAACGGCCACGAACGCTATGCTCTAGCGCTGGGAGGTGGAGAGGACTACGAACTGCTGTTCACGGCACCTGAGCACCGAAAAAGCCAGATTATTTCGCTCTTCAGCAAGTTCGGTACGCTGGTGAGCGAAATCGGCGAGATAACCACGGTACCCGGAATCCGCGTCCTCTCACCTGAGGGAGAAACAATTCACGGTATCGCAACCGGTTATGATCATTTTGCGACACGGCAAAAGGATTGTGGATAACGGTAGCTGCCAAGGAAACCTTGTCGGCAGGGTCCCCCTGCGAGCATTAGTACCACGGCAGGTAACACCTTCATCCAGCGGCGGTGGTTACTGACCGATGCCACCATTTTCCGGCAGTACTTGGTTTGCGGGTCAGGCGAATAAAAGAACCGGCATCGACAAACTGCCGATGCTCGTTCATGCAAACTAAATCCTCTTGGAGAACGGGATGTTTCCCATTGAAATGACGCAGCAGAAGGTAGCACAGCTATTGGGAAGCATCCAATTCGTTGGGAGGAATAATCTTGTACTTCTTCATTTTCCGGTAGAGGGTTGCCCTGCTGATACCAAGGTCCTCCGCAGCGACGGTAATGTTCCATTTCTTTTTCTTCAATACATTCAGTATAGCCGACTGTTCGGCATGTTGTATCGAATCCGAAGGGACCTGTTCCGGATCCGGACAGGGCACGACAGTCCGGATGATTGCTTCGATGGGCAACGACGATGCCTGCAGTATTTCCGGCGGCAAATCGCCAATCTGAATCACGTCGCCTTCGGCAACCGCCAAAGCATAGCGCAAAACATTCCGCAGTTGACGGATATTACCCGGCCAGGCGACGCTCAACAGAATTTCGAAGGCCTCGGGATCGATCTCCTTGGGTCGCCCCAAATTTTCCAGGGACAGGATATTTTCGATGAGCAGAGCCTTATCGGTCCGTTCCCGTAGCGGGGGCAAGGTAATAGTCACACCGTTCATGCGATAGTAGAGATCCTCCCTGAACTCACCTCTCTGAACAAGTTCCTCCAGGTTGCGCAATGTTGCGCAAATGACATGCAGGTCAACCCTGATCGGAGTTTCGCTTCCCAGAGGAAGAATTTCCTTCTCCGCAAGCACTCGCAGCAGGCGGGTTTGCAGGTTCAGCGGCATGTCGCCGATTTCATCGAGAAAGAGAGTTCCCCCGTCGGACTGGAGGATCTTGCCGCGCATGCCCTTGCTTTTCGCTCCGGTGAATGCCCCCTGTTTATAGCCGAACAGTTCGCTTTCGATGAGCGATTCCGGTATGGAAGCGCAATTCAGCGCCACAAAGGGTTGCATGGCGCGATCACTGGCGTCATGTATCGCTCGAGCGAAAACCTCTTTGCCGGTGCCCGTCTCGCCGATCAACAGAATGGAGATATCCTTGTTCATGACTCTGCGGGCGCAATTGGCGTTGAACAGCATCTGTTGATCGGTCCCGGCAAGATATTCCAGGGTCATGAAAGAGGACGGACTTTTCTCTTTGAACTGTGCTGAAGAACTGTTAACAGAGCTTTTCTGTACCTGCACGACATTCATTTCAGGTGCCCGGAAGGTAGCAAAATACTTGCTCCCGGTCCTGACGGTCAGGACCGGCAAGATCGTGGTCGTCTTGTGCAAGGCATGACTCATCAATTCTTCGAACCGCAGATCGAAAACATCGCTGATATGACGGGATACCGGGCTGCTTCCGTCACGTCGGGAAATTTCCTGCACCGCACTGGCGTTTGCAGCAATAATAAAGCCGTCGGAATCTACCGCGAGAATATTCTCCGTTACGACCTCGACAAAGGCCTGCATGGTATTGAAGCGAATGATCCAGCTTTCCTTGAAAAGACGCAGAAAATATGCATTTTCAATGAGCCTCGCATAGTAATTGACCATCTGGAGGGCGAGCAGCTGTGATTCCTTTTCAGGGGGCGGGCGAAGCAGGGATATGTCAAGCGTTCCGAGCAAGGTTCCGTCGGGATTGAAAAGCGGCGTGGTCGAACAACTAAGGCCTATGTGACGGGAACGAAAATGCTCGTCGCGGTGGATGGTAATAGGCCGTCTCTCTTCAACGCAGGTTCCCATCCCGCAGGTTCCTTCTATTGACTCGGTCCAAACGGATCCAAGATAGAGACCGGCCTCCCTATGTTCCCTATCATAATCCGGGTTTCCAATATAATCGATAGTAACCCCGTTCGAATCCCCCAGCAAAATGACATACCCCGCAGAGGAAACTGTCCGATAGAAAGACTGCATCCCGGAGCGCGCGATAAAAAGAAAATCTTCAAGAGGCTCGACATAGTCTTTCAGTGCCCTTCCGGACAGTATCCTGGGTTTGCACGTTGTTGAAGGATCCAGGTTATATTTCGTCAAGCACCGCTGCCATGACCCATGAATCTGAGAAACGTCGCCAAATGACTTGCGGTTTTGTACTATCATTTCAGCTTTGTCATTCACTTTGCTTACCACATGTTCCACATGTTTGGACAAATCCCTTTCACGCATGATATTTCCTCCCATGAAAGACCACCTCAAAACAAGTGTTTTTCAACTATATCATTTCAAGTAATGCCACAAACAGTTAAATTTTGTTACTCCCGGTCATATCCTGGCCGACCGCTGAAAACAGAGACATCCGGAGAAGCAGTAGCGGCCCTCCGGATGTGTCTCGAAAGCGGGAACCCTTCCCTTGAAAAGTCCCCGCGCGCCAAACTCGAACGTGCCTATAAAACGTTTACTGAAAGATATCATCTCCGCTCTTAAATTCAAGCCCCGGATGAGTATCAAACCGCACGACACCAACGGCAGCCCTGCTGCCCACGGCTTTTTTGACCATGGCAACACCTTCGACACCGAAGCCGGCACAAAGTTCGATGGCAACGATCCCCTGTTCCACCAATCCCTTCGCAGCAGTAACCGCATCGGTATAGTTTTTCACCCCGACCACGGTCAGTTCGACGATCGGAGTTGCAATGACTGCCTGATGTTTTGCCGCATCAGCTTCAGGCGCCACAAATAGAAAAGCCGCTTTCAATCCCATCGACAGGCCTCCTTTTCGATTATTTTGCAGGATAGACGGACTCCGGCTCAGGCCACTGGAACTCCGGAACCAGCTTGTAGATCTCGGCAATTACCCCCAAATCCTTGCGGGAGTCGAGATAGGTATAGGTCAGGCCTTCCCAGGTTCCACCCTGCAGTATCGGGCGGCCTTTTTCCTTGTAGAATTCAACCGTTTTCTCATAATTTTCGGTGCCGAATGCCACGTGATGCAGCCCCTCGCCATGCTCTTTCAGGAAACTGGCATAAATACTCTTGTCGTCCTTGGGTTCGATTATTTCCCACTGCACCCCGCCGATGTCGGCCAAAGCCAGGCGCATGGCATACTCCACCGGTTTGCCTTCAATGATCATGTCACTGACGGTATTCGGATTGAATTCATAGATCGACCACGGTCCGATACCGTAATCGTCCGCATACTTGCGAACCGTAGCGTCACAATCCTTTACCACCACGGCTATCTGCAGAATATTGGTAAAAACAGGTTTTTCCGACATTTTATGCCTCCTGGTTTACGTGGAAAACTATCCCCCAAAAAATCTTGAGGGATAGTTCCGGTTTATTGAATACCTAACTAACATTCACAGCAGCGATACAAGTAATGCCGAGAAGATGGTACGGAACGATCCGATACCAGAGTCGTGATTATTGCAACCGTATCGACATTTCGCAGTAGTCGGCATACTCTGCAACTCATGCAGGTCTCAAGAATTCTATGCCTTTGCCTGGCATTCGCAGGACGCCTTGCCACAGACGGAGCAAACAGACACTCCCTGTTTTTTCAGGATACCGTAATAGCCGAAATAGCAGACATAGAACAGCAGAATGAGGTTCAGAAGGTCGACCCAGGTCAAAGGATCACCACCGAAACCGGGAACGATAGCCGCTTCATGGAGAACATCCATGGCAAACCATTTCATGTAGACGATAAAAGCGCCGATTCCCAAGCCCCAGGTAATGATGAATCGTGCAATTCGATTCATGGCCGGGCTCAGAGAAGTAGGTGCATTACCGCAGCACAACGCCCACAGGAGCAGAACATGGACAATCCAGACACCGAGTTGAGCCGGCCAGAGAGTGATGGCCGGTCCGATTTTTTCCAGTGCATCAGCCGGAATCAGGAAATTTTTCAACAGTGCCAGCAGGGCAAAATAACAGACCGTGCCCAACACGAAGTTGCCGAAGAACGCGGCCATAGCCCTTCCGGCTCGGGTTTTAAACATACTGTACGGCCAGAGGTCAAGGACTAAGACCGTGGTCAGCCAGACCAAAATGACGGAATAGAACCAGCCGATTGCCGTGGGCAGAGACATGACTACCCGATCAGGGGAAGTCCAGCTTGCCAGGCATGGATAGACCAGAACCAGGTAGCCGACAGTGGTGAGAAAGAAACCGGTAAGAATTTGTGCATAGCCAACCATGGGCTGCTTCATCCCCGCATCGGTCCACGGCCAGCCATCCATGCTGTTAGCTACGACACCAAACCCATAGAAGCCGATGAGAACGATGAGGCCGGCGGCGCCGTGTCCCGCGTAATTAGTCGGGCTGAACGCAGGATCAAGGGCACCCCAACCGAAGATCAGCAACATGGGAATGGCAAAGCCAAGAGCCACTGTGACCAAAGTAGTGACGATGCCTCCCATGGGTTGACTCAACTTGCTGAAGCCGTGCATACCGAGGTTGAATCCAATAAAAACGACCACGAGAATAGCCCAGAACAAATATGCCCCAAACGGTTGCGGGTAAAATTTCCAGACCCCGATTTTCGGATCAACAAAGAGAATCCATACGCCATAGCTGATTGCCTGAATAATGATAAAATTTGCGACAGCAAAACCGACCGCACCAAGCTGCAAGCCGAAAGGCTTTGCGCTTGTGACGGAGCTTCCACTGCTTGTATCGGCTGAATTTGACATACCTACTCCTTTCCAAAGAAAGTAAACCTTCCCAAATATAACCGCTTCACCCCTGACACCAGGTAATATCAATACAGTTCATCTTCGGGGAGGGCCAACCCTCCCCGAAGCTTTCATGTGTGGAGCAATACCTACGTCGGGCTTACAATAATCTTGATGTTCGCATCCTTGTTATTGACGAGCTCTTCGAAGCCTTTTTCGATGAGGTCGTCCAGCTTGATCCTGCCGGTGATGAGAGGCTCGGCCTTCAACTGGCCAGTTCCCAGAAGGTTTGCAACGCCCTGGAAGTCATCGACGGTATAAGCCAGTGTACCGATAACAACCTTGTCTGTGGCGCTCAGGCTGAAGAAGTTGAATTCACTAGGCCCTTCGAATATACCGACGATAACGATTTTACCGACGTTGTGGACCGACTCAACAGCCATAGGTGCGGTTTTGACATTACCGATACACTCGAAGGAGACGTCGGCACCATTCTTTGCGCCGGTTATTCTCTTGATTTCGGCAATTACGTCGCACTCTCTCGGGTCGAGTATTATGTCTGCACCGCATTCCTTGGCCAGCTCCTTGCGGGCAGCGGACATTTCGACGACGATAGCGGTAGAAGCACCAGCCGCTTTGGCACACATGAGGGTACCAAGTCCAATGGTGCCGGCGCCGTAGATAACAACAGTTTGCCCCATAATGGAACCGGCCAGTCTAACGGCTTTGAAGCCGGTGGCGAGCGGTTCGATGAGAGAAGCAGCCTGCAGGTCGAAACCCTTCGGCAAGACATAGCAGAGTTGCGCAGGCACATTGACGTATTCCGCAAATGCGCCGTCAGCCATCAGACCGGTGAATGCCAGTTTCTCGCACACGTTGTATCGACCTTCCCGACAGGGCAGGCAGATGCCGCAGTGCTGGCATGCATCCGGGGCGACCAGGTCGCCAACCTTGACAGCGGTAACACCCGCACCAACTTCCACTACTTCGCCGGAGAACTCATGACCGAGAATGAGGGGTGCCTGTGCCCCGGTCAGGGGATGTGGCTGGGTCGGGATGAAGATGGGGCCGGCCAGGTATTCATGCAGGTCAGAACCGCAGATACCACACCAGGAAACCTTAATCTTGACCTCACCCGGTTTCGGTGCAGCCGGCTCGGGAACATTCTCAATTCTGATGTCTTTTTTTGCGTACCATTTTGCTGCTTTCATGCGTGACTCTCCTTTAATGGTATTTGTAGCGCGCTGCGCCGTACATCTGCTGTATTACCCCGCCCTGCTCCGATTTGCGGACCAACAGGCAGGTCGTGCCGTCACACGACTAGAAGGACCAGATAAACCGTGCGTAGCCGGCATTTGTCTTGGTGGTATTTCTGCCATCGAGCGGCCCCTCATACCAGAGGGCGAGGTTCAGCCTGTCGCTGATGGTGAACTGGTTGCCGATACCCCATGCAAGCTCGTGCTGGCCCGAGGTTTTCTGCCCGGTAATCTTGTTTTTTCCGGTTTCCGTCGACTGGAAGTCAAGCTTGACGAAAGGCTCGAGTTGTTTCATGAATTTGTAGGCAAAAACCAGGTTGGCAAAGAACACGTTGCCCTGCTCGGCCTCGGCGCCGTTATTTTTGTAGTCGCCCTTGAGCTTGTAGCCGAAGTCGCCGTCGAAGGTGAAATTGCCGAGGTGATAGTTGGTCATGTAGGCGATACTGTGATCCCAAGAATGACCTGACAGTTCATTGCTGCCGATCGGCAGATAGAGCCAGTATTCAAGAACGTTAGTCCAGTTCTTGGTCGGCTTGTGCCAGGCGACGAGACCGGTCTGGCCATCGATCATGCCGGTAAAGCTCTGGTTGTCTTTCGTCTGATAGCTGCCGAAACCGAGCACGCCTTCCCACAGGAAACCGGCATTATTCAGCCCGTCAATGTTGAAGATGTGCACAAACTTGTTAACGTTCGCAAACAGGCTACGCGCTGAGCTGTCGCCGTCATACGCATCTGACTCGTCCCGGAAAGTGTTGTAGGAGAGCAACAGATTGATGCCGTCCTTCGGAATTTCATCTCCCACCGGCAACTGGTATTCATGGGGACCAATGACACTATACGGAATAATCCCTGCATCCGCTTTTGTTGAAGCACCCACCAGGAAAACACTTGCCAGAGCCGCGACGATAACGGCAAAAGATACCCTTCTCTGAAGCAAACTCATAAAAATAACCCCCTGTTCAATTGAATTGGTTCTGCGTCTTACACTCCATTGCTAATTCATCACAATCCTGCCGTCGATCATGACTGGTCATGTACTCGGCATCACCGGAAGCAAGGCAGGAGACAAAGCAGGCCAGCTCTTCCAGCCCCCAACGGTTTCCGCAATGGTGAGCTTGGCATACAATGCCGCGACCCGTTCCTGTTACGATTGCAACTTAGCCATTCAATACCAAGATTTTCCCTCCTTTCTACAACTTGATAATGTTCACTCCTTTCTTTGTAGAATCCCCATCTTCAAGATGGTGATAAATATTTAATGAGCCATACGTGCAATAAAAAATTGGGTGGTGAAATGGGAGGTATTTTCACCACCCCATCACCATGATGTGGTGGTATGACATGGCCCCGATATTCTGCTCAGTTATTTTAAATTTAATAGAACGTCTTTTTACGTTCAATCAATGGCAACTCTTATACCAAATGATTCATGGTGTTCCATCAGCGAACATAACAATCCGTATCTACAGGTTTTTTTGTTTTCAGCCAAATACTCGTCAATTATTTTTTGCTACCCTCCCGGACAAACTGTTTTATTATCAAACGGACTCAGCCAGAAAGATGCGACAGATGTCTCACGACTGTATCATCTGTATATGGCTGTTTTTTCGGAGAACTACCAGACATTCACCCGCGAACCATGCGGGTATTTTATGCAGAGAGGCACACGATGCCGCCAGAGCGGGCCTCGGACACAATTGCCGAAACAAAAATGGAACCGTTCCGACCAGCAAACCGGCTGATCACTAACATTTTGGAACAAGAACAGCTAAGGCAGGAAACCGGCACTTCACCGGTTCAAACATCTGCTGAGTCAAGTAAACGGGGGAATGCCTGAAGTAAATAGAAAAGTGTTTTTAAAGGAAAGAACAGACTGAAGTCAGTGGTGACGAAAGCATCGGGAACCGCTTGCCGCCATAGCAAGCTGATTGGTTTTCATCCGGAGTTTCCGGATAAAAACTAATTAAAAGCTGCCGGTCTTTTCGGGAGAGAAAAATTGTTTCACAACAAGATCGGCCACCGTTTTCAGAGGGTCTTCCGATCCAGGCTGCGGTACTGGATGGCTTCTGCCAGATGCTGTTCGCTGATACCGGCCGATCCCGCCAGATCGGCAATGGTTCGGGCAACCTTAAGGATGCGGGTATAGGCCCTGGCGGAAAAGCCGAGCCGTTCGGTAACAAGCTCCAGCAGACGGTGCCCGGCAGCGTCCGGTTCGCAGAACTTGCGGATCTGGCGTGGCGCCATCTGGGCGTTGGAGTGAACCTTCGTCCCGCGAAATCTTTCCAGCTGGATGTTCCGTGCGCGCTCAACCCGCTGCGCAATAACCGCAGAACTCTCTCCTTCGGACCGGTCCGCCAGATCCCGGTATTTTACCGCCGGAACCTCAATATGGATGTCGATCCGATCGAGCAGCGGGCCGGAGATGCGGGAGCGGTACTGATGAACTTCGCGCGGCGTACAGCTGCAGGACATGGTGCTTTCACCGCTCCCGCCGCATTTGCAGGGATTCATGGCAGCAACCAGCATGATGCGGGAGGGATAGGTAATGGACATCAATGCCCGTGAAATGGTTACCCGCCCGTCCTCCAGCGGCTGGCGGAGAACCTCGAGCACATGCTTTTTGAATTCGGGAAGTTCATCGAGAAACAAAAGGCCGTTGTGGGAAAGGGACACCTCCCCGGGACGAGGCGTGTTCCCTCCGCCGATGAGACCGATATCCGAGATGGTGTGATGCGGTGAACGGAACGGACGCTGGGTTATGAGCGCCCGGTTACGCTCAAGTATTCCCATGACACTGTAGACCTTGGTGGTTTCGATGGCCTCGTCAAAGGACATGCGGGGCAAGATACCGGGAATCCGCCTGGCCAGCATGGTCTTTCCGGAACCTGGAGGCCCAATCAGCAGGATATTATGCGCTCCGGCAGCGGATACTTCAATGGCCCGCTTGGCATGGTCCTGCCCCTTCACCTCGGAAAAGTCGTCACCATGCCCGGCAGATTCCCGAAACAGTTCCCGGATATCGATGCGGCAGGGTTCGATGTCACATTCCCCGTTCAAGAACTCCACCACCTCGGCCAGTTCCCTAACCCCGATAACCTGAAGCCCTTCCACCACTGCTGCCTCGCGAGCATTCTCACGCGGCACGACAATGCCGCTGAAGCCGGAACGCTTCGCAGCGACAGCTACCGAGAGACAGCCCCGTACCGGCTTCACGCTGCCATCCAGGGAGAGCTCCCCCAACAACAGGTACTCCTTGGTTTTCTGCTCCTTCACCACCCCGGTTGCCGCCAGAATTCCGATTGATATAGGAAGGTCGAAGGCAGCCCCCTCCTTCCTGATGTCGGCAGGAGCCAGGTTCACGGTAATTTTTCGACTCGGATATTCATATCCGGAATTCTTCAATGCCGACTTGACCCGATCCTTGCTTTCCTTGACAGCACCATCGGGGAGCCCCACCGTGGCAAACTGGGGGAGTCCCTGGGAAATATCCACCTCCACATCAACCAGGATGGCATCGATACCGTGAAGTGAACTGCTGATTACCTTTGCGAGCATGCTGCCCCCCCATGAAATAAGTTTCAGCTAATGTACTCAATAAATGAGAATTTGCCAAGCTTAGTTTTGGCATTTTGCCGATTCACCGCCACGGAACCAATTGGAGCAGGCTGCCGAGGTATAACCAGCAATAAGCGATACCGACAGGCATGCTTACGTCAAATGATCGCGTGGCGGCCTGGAGCAGGCCTTGAACACACAAAAAACTCAGGGGAATAAGAGTCCGGCGAAAACAAGTATTTTCGTCTCTCCGGAACAAGAGGAAAGTCGGGCGGCAAGCTGCGGAACAGGAGTATCCGTTAACCGCCGCCCGATACAGGTGGGTACAAAGCAGATTTTTTCTAAATGTTTTCCATCCGGAAACCACGGATGAGAAACTAAATATCTTCACTTCGGAAACAAGCAATTTATTCACGGTCAAGAAACTTTTACATGAAAAAGTTGACAGCGCAGGCTGCCCGTAAGACGAGTCCTCCGGACGAGTCAAAAACAACCGGTTGCGCGGAGGCGTACACAGGTACGCCGCACAAGTAAGCGCCGATTGGCGCCGAGATTGATGAAAAGGGCCGTTTCCAGATGGCAACTACAGGGCAAGCGCGGCCATACCGGCCACGGTTACGACTCCGTCAGAAGTATCGCGTCCGCAATCTGCCGCATGCTCTTGCGCTTGTCCATGGCAAGCTTCTGCATTTTCCGGAACGCTTCCGGTTCGGAAAGTCCCTGGTTTCGCATGAGGACCCCCTTGGCCTTTTCTATAATCTTGCGGGTTTCCAGGTTTTCCTTGAGATCTTCGACCTGCTCTTTCAGATCCTCAATCTCTTCGGCATGGGCACAGGCCAGTTCAATGGCCGGCCAAAGATCCTGGTCACGGAGCGGCTTGGACAGAAATGCCCCGATGCCGCACTCTCTCGCCTTCTTTACCGTGTCCGGATCATAGCAGGCAGTGAGAAGGATTATGGGAATTTTCAGTTTTTTTCGAATCTCCTTTGCCGCGGTAATTCCATCCATCTTCGGCATGGCCACATCCAGGACAACAATATCAGGCAACTGGCTTACCGCCAGATCCACCGCCCCGACTCCGTCGCCACATTCTAAAATTTCATCAAATCCCAGCTCGGCGAGCCTTTTTTTTAGGCTCTTACGTAGAATCGGCTCATCGTCGCAAATAAGAGCTTTTCTCAATAAAATCACCACCTTACCGTGTTTTTTAGCATCAAAACGTCGCACCTTACCATTACAGCAGCATAAAGCGTTCCAGCTCTTCAGGTTTTCCGTTCTGTTCAAAAAAGAAAAAACCACGTTGACAAAAAGAAAAGTCCCCTGATAATTTAACCAAACAGTTAAACTAAACAGTTCAACCAAGGTGCCACCGTGAATCGTCCTGTAAAACAACGCGGACAAGAATTCGTGCAACACATCATGGAAACCGCCACGGAAGTATTCGCCGAAGAAGGTTTCGCCGGAGCTCGCATGGACGAGATCGCGCGCCGCGCGGGAGTCAACAAGGCTCTTATCTACTACCATATTGGCGACAAGGCATCGCTCTACTCGGCCGTGCTGCGCGAAATCATGCAGCGGAACACCTCGCTGCTCGAAGAAGCCATTCGCGACAAAGACAACTGCACGGAAAAACTCCGCACTTTCATAGAAACCATCGGCCAGATAATCTCGCAAAAACCCACTCTGCCTCGCCTCATCCTACGGGAAGCCGCCTCGGGTGGCGCACACCTTCACAACCAGGCAGTGCTGGGCATGGCGCATATTTTCACCATGATCCGGGAAATTCTCGAACAGGGGCAAGCTAACGGCGAGTTTCGCTTCACCCCCGCCCTGGTAACTCATTTTTCACTTTTGGGAAGTATGATGTTTCTCTCTTCGGCCTACCCTATCGCCAGGCGTATCGCCGCATTGACCGGTGAAGAATTCCCCGACGAAGAAACGGCCGACCCGCGCATTATTGCCTCGCAGGTAGCAGACCTGGTGCTCGTCGGCCTGAAATTGCCGTGTATAGGGGAAGAAGATAGAATCGTTGATTCGGAGCGCCGCCATGAATAGCATCAAAGGAGAGTCAATGAAAAAAATTCTGATCGCCGCTGCCGTGCTCATTGTTTTGGCGGCTGGCGTGATTCTTGTCAGCAACCTCGGAAACCGGAATGACAGCGGCACAATCAGCGTCTCGGGTAATATTGAAGTTACCACCGTGGAATTAAGTTTCAAGATCCCCGGCCGGGTCCTTGAACGTCCGGTGGATGAGGGGGAAACGATAACAAAGGGTGAGGTTGTCGCCCGACTGGACCCTGCCGACCTTCTCCATGAGGCGGCAAGCCGCCGGGCCGAAACAGATGGCGCCCGGGCCATGCTGACAGAACTGGAAACAGGCTACCGCAAGGAAGAAATTGCCCAGGCCGAGGCGGTACTCCGCCGCATTGAAGCAGAAGCGGAACGAATTCGGATCGACTTCGGCCGCCAGCAGCAACTGTTCAAGAAAGAAGTCATCTCCGCCCGGGATTTCGACGCGTCGCGAGCAGCCTATGAAGGTTCCCGGGCAAGTGTTCGTGAAGCCCGGGAGCGACTGACTCTGCTGCGGAGCGGACCGCGGAAGGAAACCATCGAACAGGCCCGTGCCCGATTGCGCAGCGCCGAAGAGATCCAGGCGCTGGCGGAAACACGACTGGGGTACGCCACCCTGGTTTCGCCGGTAAACGGGCTGGTGCTGTCGAAAAATATCGAACCGGGCGAGCAGGTGTCGGCCGGAACTCCGGTACTTACCGTCGGCATGCTGGACGAAGTCTGGGTTCGTGCCTATATCAGCGAAACCGACCTGGGAAAGGTGATGGTCGGCCAGCAGGCAACGGTAACCACCGACAGCTATCCCGACAAAAAATATCCGGGGCGCATCTCCTTTATATCGTCCGAAGCGGAATTCACACCGAAAAATGTACAGACGAAGAAAGAGCGCGTAAAACTCGTCTATCGCATCAAGATCGTCATTCCCAACCCGGACAGGGAACTGAAACCGGGCATGCCGGCGGATGCAACATTAGAGACAAGCCAATCAAAAGGAAACGAGCAAAAACAGCAGGTCAGTGGAAAATAAAATGGTTTTCTTACTTCTGTCATGCGTGGTCTGAAATTCAACCGCTCCCTTATCCGGCAGGCTATGTCCCTTCTCCATGACAGAGAAGGCGCTCCGGACCGACGGATGAGGGAAAAGTAAAAGCTTGGCGTTATTTGATCGACTTTTACTATCAACTTTGTTTTCCAACCCTTTACCAAACAGTTTCCAATGAATTTCATGACAGCGATTCAAACAGAAAATCTCACGAAAAAATTCGGCGAACTGACCGCGGTGGATGCCCTCACCCTTTCCATTTCCGAGGGAGAGCTTTTCGGCCTGGTAGGCTCGGATGGCGCGGGAAAAACCACCACCATGCGGATGCTCACCGGAATTATGGAGCCCTCGTCGGGGGAGGCATGGGTGATGGGCCGCCAGGTACGGAGCGAAGCAGAGGCCATCAAGGAGCAGATCGGTTACATGAGCCAGCGCTTCGGGCTCTACCCCGATCTCAGCGTGCTGGAAAACATCCATTTCTATGCCGACATTTACGGTCTGCCGCGAAAGGGCCGCGAGACAATAATCGAACAACTCCTTTCGTTCAGCAATCTGACGCCATTCGCAAAACGGAAGGCCGGCAACCTTTCCGGCGGCATGAAGCAGAAGCTTGGCCTGGCCTGCGCACTAGTCCACACGCCGAAGGTTCTGTTTCTCGACGAGCCCACCAACGGCGTCGACCCGGTTTCCCGGCGCGATTTCTGGCGCATCCTCTACAACCTGTTGAAGGAGGGTGTGGCCATCTTCGTCTCCACCGCCTACCTGGATGAGGCAGATCGCTGCAATCGCGTCGGGTTGATCCACAACGGCAAGCTGCTCGCCTGCGACACTCCTGAAAATCTTAAAAAACTGATGCAGGGCACGATTCTCGAAATCCGGACCGCCGAACCGCGGAATGCCGCCCGACTGCTCCGGGAAAGGCTCGGCGATGTTGCCGTCAGCCTGTTCGGAGATAAAGTGCACCTGGTTAGCCATGATTCTGACAGAACAAAAGAATCCGCGGCAGCTTTCCTGGAACAGCAGGGAATTCCCGTTCTTTCCTTGCGGCCCGTGGAACCGGCCCTGGAAGACGTGGTGGTCTCGCTGATACAGGACACCGCTGACTCGGGAGGATAATACCTATGGCCATCGAATTGCACGAAGATCTTGCACTAACGCTCAAAGGCAAGATGATCCGTTACCTTATCCAGCACCTGCGCAACGACGACCGGAAGCTGGGCGATTTTCTCCGGGGTAAGAACCGGTGAGCACCGAAGCGCCGGCCGTTACCCTCACAGATATCACCAAGAGGTTCGGTGACTTCGTTGCCGTGGACCACGTCAGCCTCGCGGTAAAAAAAGGGGAAATTTTCGGCTTTCTCGGACCTAACGGCGCCGGCAAGTCGACAACAATCCGGATGCTGTGCGGCATCCTGACGCCCAGCAGCGGTTCCGGCTCGGTTGCCGGTTTCGATGTGCGCCGTGAAGCGGAAAAAATCAAGGAGCGCATCGGCTACATGAGCCAGAAGTTCTCCCTCTACGAGGACCTCACCGTGGAAGAGAACATCGACTTTTACAGCGGTATCTATAAGATTTCGCCGGACCGCAAACGCGCCCGCAAGGAATGGGTAATCGACATGGCAGGACTCCGGGCACACCGTTCTTCAAGAACAGGCGTTCTTTCCGCCGGCTGGAAACAGCGATTGGCCCTGGGATGTGCCATCCTCCATGAACCACCGGTACTTTTTCTCGACGAACCGACCTCGGGAGTCGACCCCATCAGCAGGAGAAACTTCTGGGACCTGATCTACCACCTGTCGGAGCAAGGAACAACCGTTTTTGTTACCACCCACTACATGGACGAAGCCGAATACTGCGACCGCCTGGGGCTGATTTATCGCGGCCAACTGATAGCACAGGGTTCCCCGGGACAACTGAAGAAAGACTTCATGCAGGAAGAAGTCATCGAGGTTGCCTGCGAGAGGATCGCCGAAGCAATGGAGTCGATCGAGGCACTGGAGGGCATCAGACACGCAGCACTGTTCGGCAGCGGGCTGCACGTTGTGGCAATGGATGCCGACCGTGCCATGCCCGTCATGGCTGACATGCTGGCCGGACTCGGTATCAGCGTGCACAGCATGGAAAAGATCCAGCCGTCGCTGGAAGATGTCTTTGTATCCCTCATCGAGGCGCGCGACCGGATTGAAACGCCACAGCAGGTTTTCAAAAAATAGCAGCTGGCGAGCAGCGGGGTACGGGGTACGGTGATGAGTCAGCGGTTTTCTTAAGTTTGTCTTCTGAATTGCGGAGCAATATGAATTTCCAACGCATCAAGGCAGTCGCGAAAAAAGAATTCCTCCATGTCTTCCGAGATCCCCGGAGTCTCGGCATGGGCATCGCCATCCCCATGTTGCTGCTTTTTCTGTTCGGCTACGCCCTGACCCTCGACGTGGACCGGGTTCCGCTGATCGTCTGGGACCAGAGCAATACCCAGGCAAGCCGGGACCTGGTAAGCCGCTTTTCCGGCTCCCGCTATTTTTCCCTGCGCGATCGCACCGATAATTACCGCGACATCGTGCAGGCCATTGACACCCGGGATGCGATAATCGCACTCGTCATCCCAACGGATTTCGGCCGGCGGGTCGATTCCGGAAGAGAAACCTCGGTACAGGTTATTCTGGACGGAAGCGACCCCAATACCGCAGCCTTCGCCCTTGGCTATGCCAGAAATGCCATCGCCGGATTCTCCCGCGACATCGTTGTGCGCCAGATTCGTCGAAACACCGGCAGAGAACCTCGCCTTGCCCAACTGGAGGTGAAACCGCGCGTCTGGTTCAACACCGACATGGTGTCGAAGAACTACATCTTCCCCGGTCTCATTGCGGTCATCATGATGATTATCGCCGCGCTGCTGACCTCTCTGACCATTGCCCGGGAATGGGAGACCGGAACCATGGAACAGCTCATCTCCACCCCCCTCAAGGGGCCGGAGCTGATCCTGGGCAAACTGATTCCCTACTTCACCATCGGCATCCTCGATCTGGTTCTTTCAGTGCTGGTAGGTGAATTCATTTTCGAAATTCCGCTCCGTGGCAGCCTGCCGCTGTTGTTCGGCCTGTCAGTGATATTTCTGGTCGGCGCCCTCTCGCTGGGAATATTGATCAGCATCGTCACCAAGAGCCAGCTCGTGGCAAGCCAACTGGCCCTCGTGGTCACCATGCTGCCGGCTTTTCTGCTGTCCGGCTTCATCTTCCCGATCGAAACCATGCCGGCCCCCATCCAGGTCATCACCCATATTGTCACTGCCCGTTATTTCGTTATCATCCTGCGGGGAATCTACCTGAAAGACGTGGGGCTCGGGGTCATGGCAGGACAGGTCGGGCTGCTGGCCGTCTTCGCCGTCGTTGTTCTGGCGTTGTCGATCCGCAAGTTCCGGAAGAAAATCGAGTAGACAAACACGCAAAGGCTTTGCCATGTTCGAACGTCTGAAATCCATGCTGATAAAGGAATTCATCCAGGTCCTCCGGGATCCGAAGATGCGGTTCATCATTTTCATTATCCCGGTATTTCAAACCGTGGTGTTCGGCTATGCGGTCAACACTGACGTGCAAAATGTCAATACCGCGGTATACGATCTGGATAACAGCCCGGAGAGCCGGGAATTGACCGCGCGTTTCGCCGGATCAGGCTATTTTCGGATCGTGGAGCATGTTTACCGCGATACGCGGATGGAGGAACTGATCGATCATGGCAAGGTAAAGGCCGTGCTGCGGATGAACAGGGGGTTCGGTGCGGAGTTACGAGCCGGACGGGCCGCACCGTTGCAGTTGCTGCTTGACGGAACCGACTCCAATACCGCCGGGATAGTCTTGAACTATGCCGGGAAGATAACCGCCCTTTATAACGACCAGATTCGGCTGGAACAGGCGGCACGCGAATTCGGTCCGGCGTTCCGGGTCGGAGGGGTGGCAATGGAAAGTCGCGCCTGGTTCAACGAAAACCTGGAAAGCCGTAATTTCTATGTTCCGGCGGTCATCGCCAACATCGTCTTCATCATCACCATGCTGCTGTCAAGCATGGCAGTGGTGCGCGAGAAAGAAATCGGCACCATGGAACAGATCATCGTCACGCCGATCCGGCGCAGCGAATTCATCCTCGGCAAAACCGTCCCCTTTATCCTGATCGGATTCATCGATGTTGCCATCATCACCCTGGTGGCCGCATTCTGGTTCGACGTTCCGATACGGGGCAGCGTACCCCTGCTGTTCGGTGCGACCGCCCTGTTCCTTATGAGCAGCCTCGGCTTTGGCCTCTTGATTTCAACCATCAGCAGAACTCAGCAGCAGGCCATGATGAGTGCATTCTTCTTCATCTTTCCGGCCATGCTTCTGTCCGGGTTCGCCTTCCCCATCGAAAACATGCCGGAAACCGTACAATGGCTGACTTTTCTCAATCCGCTCCGCTACTACCTGGTCATCATTCGCGGCATCTTCCTGAAAGGAGTCGGAATCGGCATTCTATGGCACCAGTTTCTCGCCCTCTTCGTACTCGGCACCGTTATCCTCCAGTTTGCCGTGAGCCGTTTCCGGAAGAACCTGTAGCGGGATATTTGCCGCTAGCGCAGCCTTTTTCTGCCGCCGGGAACAACGCCGAACTTGTGCGAAAGGAAGAACCAAATCTCGTTCTTGAAGCAACAAACTTCGTTGTTCCGGTAGCCTTCCCCCTGCATGACCGCCCCCTTTACTACCTCGCCATCAACGTTGAGAACCCTGATCTTGAGGGGACCAATTTTTTCATCCATGGATCCGAAATTCAGACCAATGGTAAAATCGCTGACCAGAATGTCGCCTCGCAGGACCTCGGTGTTGTGCACGACCCTTGTGACACCCGGAAACAATTCATTCATTGCCCCGAACTGCTCGATAATCCGCACATAGCAACGCGCAAAACTGTTCCACAAAGGATGCCTGGCCTCGAACTGTTCGGCCCGAGCGACGGCCCTGAGCGCTATCTTGAGCACTTTCACGGTTGCCATGGAACTCAACTGCAGCAAAGACTCCTGGGGCAAAAGGTCCACCACTGGCGGACCCGGCTCTTTTCTATCCGGGAGCCGATAATTGCCTATTCCAATCTTTTTCATTTGCTTTCTCCTCAAGCATCACACCGTAGTGTCGTATAAGTATTTATATAACGATATGCAAGGCTCAGCCTTTTTCGGACAACAGGATAAACAGCGATTTTTCCTCAAGGGGGTTATGCAGCGGAAAGTGCTTTCCGCCTGGAAAACAGGCGGCAGAAGAGTAGAAACTATTTTATAACATCTCGATCACACTATAAAATATCCAACACGACAAATACAGTAACAGTATTTGACTTTTATTTGCAGTACAGACAAAATTCCCCTTGCCAGCAGCAAAGCACCCCAGCATGAGCATAAACATCAAATACAAGACTAAGCATCATTCCCGTCTGCCAACGCAAAATCTCCACCAGTGACATTACACCGAAATTGCACCAAACCTTGACACAGCTCAATTGTTGCGGTTTAGTTGAAGCAAGGCAGTTTGCTCTGGAATTGACAGCAGGCTGCGGCAGGACCTGCCCGGCAGGACAGAGCATCCCCTGCGATAATGCACGCAGCAGAAACCTCCCCGAGCAATGCACCATATCACCGCAGCCTGAGATCGGAGGATGGATATGACAGACATGCGCAATGACCGGGTACATCTTTCGATACTGTACGTTGAAGATGAGCTGATAACCCGAATGACGATCCACAAAATACTAGCCTCCCGCTATGCAACAATCTATCTGGCACGGGACGGCAGGGAAGGACTGGACATCTTTGAACAGCATGGTCCCGACATCATCATTACCGACACGCGAATGCCGGTCATGGACGGCCTCAAGATGTCGCGGGCAATCCGGGCCATCAATCCGGAGGTGCCGATAATCTTCACCACTGCCAACGAGGATGCCGAGTTTATCGAGGAGACCCGGCAGTTGGGGATCACCCGCAACATCATCAAGCCGATTCTGCTGAAAGACCTTCTCGCCACCGTGGAAGAAGTCGCCGGCAAAATTCTCTCAAACAGAACCTTACCGGCAGCCACAGAGTGACACCTTGACCAAGGACTTCCGGCCCAGCAGCACGCTGCGCGACAATCCCGAAAAAGCCGGTCACGGGGGATTTTTCTGCAACCCGGCACGATCCTGGCGCGGCAGCAGTTTTTCCCGTAACGTTTACCGTAAAAGCCACAGAACGTGTATCGTTGCAACCTGCCTGTTGCGGAGCGGAAAGTAGCCCCGGCAGCGGCGGAATCAAAGGCGCCGCGCCTGCAGAAGGAACATGTCACGCCACGACTGGCAAGGCCGAGACAGATCGAAGCACCGTCGAAAGCAAATGAAAAGTAAGATTGTTATGTGCAAAAGGTTACAGTGGGAGGGCGACCATTCATTGAGGTGAAGAGCCTGGATTGGAAGGGGTGAAAGCAGATTTCCGCTACGCCGCCGCAACAAGGGACGCTGTGGCAGCGCCCCTTGTTGCGGCGGAGTGAGGCAACGGGAAATAAGGGAGCAGCAAGCGGGCCCTTACAGCTTGACGTTCATATATTCCGCAACGGTATGGATGTCCTTGTCTCCGCGGCCGGAAAGGCAAACCACGATCGTCTTGTCCTGGGGAAGGGTTGGCGCCAGCTTCAGGACATGGGCGATGGCATGGGAAGACTCGAGAGCAGGCAGGATTCCCTCTTCCTCGGTCAGGACCCGAAAACCTTCCATGGCCTCATCGTCGGTAATGGAAACATAGTCGGCACGCCCCGTATCTTTTAACCAGGCATGCTCCGGTCCAACACCCGGGTAATCGAGCCCGGCGGAAATGGAATGGGCATGGGCAATCTGGCCATTTTCGTCCTGGAGCAGATAGGTCTTGTTGCCGTGCAGCACCCCTACCCTTCCGGCACAGAGGGGAGCAGCATGTTTTCCGGACGGAATACCGTACCCGGCAGCCTCGACGCCAATCATCCGCACATCGTTCTCTTTGATAAAGGGATAAAAAAGTCCCAGAGCGTTACTGCCGCCGCCGACCGCGGCAACCAGGTAATCCGGCAGCCGCCCTTCGACCTTCTCGTGCTGCTGCTTCGCCTCGCGGCCGATAATCGACTGAAAATCCCGTACCATCATCGGATAGGGATGAGGCCCGGCCGTGGTTCCGATCACGTAGAAGGTTGACTTCACATGGGTCACCCAGTTGCGCAGCGCCTCGTTCATGGCATCCTTGAGAGTAGCGGTACCGGAGAGTACCGGCGTTACCGTGGCGCCGAGCAGTTTCATGCGGAACACGTTCAGGGATTGGCGGTGGATATCCTCCTCCCCCATGAAAACCTCGCACTCCATCCCCATCAGGGCGGCCACCGTAGCCGTGGCGACCCCATGCTGGCCGGCGCCGGTTTCGGCAATGACCCGTTTCTTGCCCATCCGTTTCGCCAGGAGTCCCTGGCCAATGGTATTGTTGATCTTGTGGGCGCCGGTGTGGTTCAGGTCTTCCCGCTTCAGGTAAATCTTTGCACCGCCGAGCCGCTTGGTCAGTTTTTCGGCAAAATAGAGCGGATTCGGCCGACCCACGTAATCCCGCAGGTAATAGGCGAACTCCTCCTTGAATTCCCTGTCGTTTTTATATTCCTGGTACGCCTTTTCCAACTCTTGCAGAATCGGCATCAGGGTCTCCGGGACGAACTTCCCGCCGTACTGGCCGAAATGGCCCGATGTATCCGGTATCTTCATTACTCCTCCACAGTATGTTGCAAGGAAATTTTACATTCCCTTTGCCCGCTTGATGAATTCTTCGACCTTTGCATGATCCTTCTTGCCTGGCGAGGCCTCGACCCCGCTGGAAACGTCGATGGCATAAGGCTCCACCGTTTCCACCGCCTTGCGAACATTATTGCTGTTCAGGCCGCCGGCCAGGATAATGGGGCCGTACTGCTTGGCAATCTTGGCGGTCTCCCAATTGAAGGTAAGACCGGTACCGCCGTATGCACCCGGCACATAGGCATCGAGCAGAAACGCCGAAACGGGGT
>JAQUHN010000230.1 GCA_028683555.1 Geobacteraceae bacterium
GCGTCAAGCTGGTGACGAACTTCGTGGTAGGGCGTACGGCCAGCGTGGACGAGCTGCTGGAAGAATTCGACGCGGTGTTTCTCGGCAACGGCGCCGGTGCGCCGAGCTTTCTCAATATCCCGGGGGAGAACCTGAACGGGGTCTACTCGGCCAGTGAATACCTGACGCGCTGCAACCTGATGAAGGCCTACCAGTTTCCGCACTACACCACGCCGGTCGCCGAAGGGAAGAAGGTGGCAGTGCTTGGCGGCGGCAACGTGGCCATGGACGCAGTGCGCATGTCGCTGCGGCTGGGCGCCGAGGAGTCGACCATTCTCTACCGGCGGAGCCGGAAGGAGATGCCGGCCCGGGTCGAAGAGATCGAGAACGCGGAAGAGGAAGGGGTGCGGTTCCACTACCTGGTGAACCCGGTGCGGTTCATCGGCAACGAGAGCGGCTGGGTCTGCGGCGTGGAATGCCTGAAGATGGAACTGGGCGAGCCGGACGCTTCGGGCCGGCGGCGGCCGCTGCCGATCAAGGGCTCGGAATTCATCGTTGATGTGGACATGGTGGTGGTTGCCATCGGCCAGTCGGCGAACCCGATCGTCGCCTCCACGGCAAGCGGCGTGGAGACCAACGAGCGGGGCTATTTCATCGCCGATGACGACGGCCGCACCACCAAACCGGGGGTGTTTGCCGGCGGCGACATCGTTACCGGCGCGGCAACGGTGATCCTCGCCATTGGTGCCGGCAAGAAGGCCGCCCGCGCCATGCACGGCTTTCTCATGGAAGAGCTTTGTTCCAACAATGTTGCTTCTGGCCGTCGATAGCATGCGACTTTGCAGTACTGCCCTCTCCAGCAGAGAGAAAGGGCTTGTTTCCCACAGGCGATACTAGTCTGGTTTAACACTGGAAAAAGATCGCGTAGCCCGTAGCGAAAATGCTCGCTGCGATTTTAATTTACCCCAAGGAGGCACAATGTCTTACATCGAGTCGGCGTTGAATTCCGTTGTTGAGAAGAATCCCAATGAGCCTGAGTTCCATCAGGCGGTGAAAGAGGTTCTCGAGTCGCTGGAGCCGGTATTCCAACGGTACCCGAAATACGAGCAGCAACGTATCCTGGAGCGACTTACCGAACCGGAACGTACGATCCTTTTCCGGATACCCTGGCTGGATGATAAGGGCGTCATCCGGGTCAATAAGGGCTATCGTGTAGAATTCAATAGTGCAATCGGACCCTACAAGGGTGGACTTCGCTTCCATCCTTCGGTTAACCTCGGCGTGCTGAAATTCCTCGGTTTTGAACAGATTTTCAAAAATTCATTGACCTCGCTGCCCATGGGTGGCGGCAAGGGCGGTTCCGATTTCGATCCGAAGGGCAAGTCCGATAACGAAGTGATGCGCTTCTGTCAGTCGTTCATGACCGAGTTGTTCCGTCATATCGGTCATGTGACGGATGTGCCTGCCGGGGATATTGGTGTTGGCGGCCGGGAGATCGGCTACATGTTCGGCCAGTACAAACGGCTCAAAAATGAATTCACCGGTGTTCTTACCGGCAAGGCTCTCGGTTGGGGCGGCTCGCTCATCCGGCCGGAAGCCACCGGCTACGGTTCGGTCTATTTTGCCCAGGAGATGCTCAGTACCCGGAATCAAACCATCGAAGGAAAAACCTGCCTGGTTTCCGGATCCGGAAACGTTGCCCAGTATACGGTGGAGAAACTGCTGCAGTTGGGAGCGAAGCCTGTTTCCCTGTCGGATTCCAACGGTACCATCTATGATCCGGACGGAATCGACGCCGAAAAACTGCAGTTTGTCCTGGAACTGAAAAACGTGCGGCGCGGCAGGATATCCGAATACCAGGAAAAATTTCCCAAGGCCAAGTACCTGGCTGGCCAGCTCCCCTGGTCGATTCCCTGCGATTGTGCCTTCCCCAGCGCAACCCAGAACGAGATCAATGGCGCGGATGCCGCCGAACTGGTGAAAAACGGCTGCAAACTGGTCAGCGAAGGCGCCAATATGCCGAGCGATCTTGATGCCGTAGCGGTCTTCCTGGAAAACAAGTTGCTCTATGGGCCCGGCAAGGCGGCCAATGCCGGTGGCGTTGCCACATCCGGCCTTGAAATGTCGCAGAACGCCCAGTTCATGAGCTGGTCACGCGAAGAGGTCGATGCCAAGTTGCAGAACATTATGAAGAACATCCACCATAATGCGTATACCACGGCCGCCGAGTTCAACTGTCCCGGCAACTATGTAGTTGGCGCCAACATTGCCGGTTTCCTGAAAGTTGCCAACGCCATGATCGATCAGGGAGTTGTATAAACCAGCCCGATTCTTCGGTGTAATGCAATCGAGAGGCGCCTGATTCCTACAGGCGTCTCTTTTTTTCTTCTCACCGGGCCTTCGAGCTTGTACAATACCATCGGCTTCGCTACTTTTGTCGCCATAACGTCACCTGTCCGAGCCGGTTTGCCGGGACGGATGCGGTATCGGTGTGTGTCAGGGTGGCAGCTATCTGTACCGGAAGCCTTTTTCGGTATTCTTTGACGCATCCCGGGTGCGCGACCGTGACGCAGTCTTCAACAGGAGGGCCAGCATGTATACATACGAGACGACATTTACCACCGGGCTGCCGGGACTCGACAAAGCGTTAAAGGGGGTGCTGCCGGGAGATAATGTCGTCTGGCAGGTGGATACCATTGAAGATTACCAGACGCTGGTCATGCCCTTTGTTGAGGCAGGTCTCGCCTCGGGGCGAAAAATTACCTACTTCCGCTTTGCCAGCCATCCGCCGTTACTCGCCGCGAACAGCGCTGTTAGCCTGATTGAACTTGATCCCAACTCCGGATTCGAAACCTTCATTTCCCAGATCCACCAGGTCATTGAGAAAGTCGGTCGCGGGGCTCTCTACGTATTTGACTGTCTTTCGGAGTTGGCGGCCGACTGGTATTCCGATCAGATGCTGGGGAATTTCTTCGTGCTCACCTGTCCCTATCTGTTCGATCTGGAGACGGTGGCCTATTTTGCCCTGTTCCGCAACCACCATTCCTCACATGGCCTGAAGCCGATCTACGAAACCACGCAACTGTTTCTGGACGTGTACCGATACGAAGGGAACCGCTACATCTATCCGCAGAAAGTTCACCTCCGCTATTCGCCAACCATGAACATGCTTCATCTCTGGCAAGGCGACCAGTTTCTTCCGGTTACCGCCAGCGCGCTGATCAGTTCGATCCTGACGTCGGTCAACTGGGCAGGTCTGGATACCGACACCCGTCCGGGTTGCTGGGAAAGGGCCTTCGCCGATGGTGAAGATGTCCTGGATCAGGTAAAGGCCGGTGTCTGTGCCCCGGAAAGGGAACAGGACATGTTCCGACGGCTGTGCCGCATGATGGTGTCTCGTGATCCGGTCATCAAAAGCCTGCTGAAACGCTATATGCGGCTGGAAGATATCCTGGAAATTCGCCGGCGCATGATCGGTACCGGGCTGATCGGCGGGAAAACGGTCGGCATGCTCCTGGCGCGGCGGATTTTGCAGAGCAATTCCCCCCGGTTTGTCGAACTGCTTGAGGCACACGATTCCTTCTATGTCGGTTCGGACGTTTTTTTTACCTACCTGGTGCGCAACGGTGTCTGGTGGGTTCGGGAAAAACAACGGAACCCCGACACTTTCCTGGAGGGCTCGGAGCTGGCGCGTCAGCGGATTCTAACCGGTCAGTTTCCGGACTATATCGTGAAGCAGTTCGATCAGATGCTGGGCTATTTCGGCCAGGCGCCGATCATTGTCCGCTCCAGTTCTCTGCTGGAAGACAATTTCGGCAATTCCTTTGCCGGCAAGTACGAAAGTGTGTTCTGCCCCAACCAGGGTCCGCGTGAACGCCGACTGGAAGATTTCCTCTCTGCCGTACGAACCATCTATGCCAGCAGCATGAGCGAGAAGGCCCTGCGCTATCGGGCGCAAAAGGGTTTGCTGGAACAGGACGAGCAGATGGCGCTGCTGGTGATGCGGGTTTCGGGGGCGATCCACGGCCACTATTTCTATCCCCACGCCGCAGGGGTCGGATTTTCCTTCAATCCCTATGTCTGGAACGAAAATATCGATCCAAAGGCGGGAGTCGTGCGGCTTGTTTTCGGCCTGGGCACTCGGGCGGTCGATCGTTCCGATGATGATTATACCCGTGTTGTGGCGCTGAATGCCCCGGACCGGCGTCCGGAGGTGAATTTCGAGGAGGTACGGCAGTATGCCCAGCGCCGGGTGGATTTTCTCGACCTGGATGCGAACCGGCTCGTATCGGGCCATTTTCTCGATGTAATTGCCGCAAGTCCCGATGTTCCGGTACGCCTGTTTGCCTCTACGGACAGCGGTTCCAGCTGGGGAATGGAGGGCGCCAGTCGGCCCACCTGGGTATTGACCTTCGAAAAGCTGCTCAGTTCCACCGCTTTTGTCGACGATATGAAAACGATGCTGCAGGTGCTGCATGACGCCTATCATTACCCGGTTGACGTGGAGTTCACCCTTAACTTCCTGGATGATAATGATTACCGCATCCATGTTGTGCAATGCCGTCCTTTGCCGATAAAAGGCATGGATACGCTCGCTCCGGTGCCGATCGATGTACCGTCCGAGCGCCGAATCATTGCTGCCAGCGGCGCGGTTATCGGTCACAGCCGCCATATCCGCCTCGACCGCTTCATCTATGTGGTGCCGGACGTGTACCGGCAGCTTACCATCCAGGAACGGCACGAAGTGGCACGGCTGATCGGCAGGCTGAATCTGACCATTGCGCCGAACGGCAGTGAAAATGTCATGGTGCTGGGAGCCGGGCGTTGGGGCACCAGTTGCCCTTCCCTTGGTATTCCGGTGGTCTTTGCCGATATCAACCGTATTGCCGTGGTCTGTGAAATTGTCGCCATGCATGAAAATCTCGTTCCGGACGTGTCGCTCGGTACCCATTTCCTCAACGAATTGATCGAAATGGACATGCTCTACCTGGCCTTGTTCCCCAAAAAGGGTGATAATTACCTGGCTGACGATTTCTTTGAAGTGAATCCGAACCGCCTGGTGGACCACATTCCGGAAGCGGAGCAGTGGACCGATGTCATCAAGGTAATTCATGCTGACGACGTGGCCGGTGCAGAGGAAGGCATCAGTCTTGCCGCCGATGCATTCAAGCAGAAGGTAGTCTGCTACCGGAT
>JAQUHN010000231.1 GCA_028683555.1 Geobacteraceae bacterium
CATGCATCGTGCAACCGACGAGCTGTGCGCCTCGGGCATCATGGAACGGGTCCTGACGGTCGGGGAGCGCGCGCCGGATTTTATCCTGCCCGATTATCTCGGAAAACCGTTCGATTCTCGCGCGGCAAGGAACCATCGGCCTCTGGTAGTCAGCTTCTACCGGGGGGGCTGGTGACCGTACTGTAATTTGGAGCTGGATGCTCTGCAAAAATCTTTTCCGGCAATTGAGGCGGCGGGAGCAACGCTGGTGGCGATTTCGCCCATGATCGGGAAGTTCGTGCGAGAGGTGGCGGCCAGGCACAAGCTGACCTTTCAGTTGCTGCTGGACGCAGGGAACGCAACTGCGGCACAATTCGGTATTGTCTTTACCTTGCCCGATTACCTGCGGGAGTTATATCGCGGTTTCGGCATCGATCTGACGAAGTGTAACGGTGACGATTCGTGGACCTTGCCGCTGCCGGCCCGTTTCGTCATCGACCGGGAAGGCATCATTCGCGCCGCTGATGTCAATACGGATTATACGGTGCGGCCGGATCCGGAGAAAACGATTGCCGACCTCGAGGCAATCAGCAGGAAAGCTTGGGAAAATAAAAAGGGCTGATCGTCAAGCCCTGGAAAAAGGAGTACGGATAACGTGGAAATTGTTACGGTACATTCGTGGGATGAGCTGCAACGAGAGCTATTTGCCCACTCATGGAATGATAAAATTGGACGTTTTCGCTCCCGGTATGCTTTTCGGGGGCTCTCCAGTTCGGAATATCGGCTGGAAACATCTCTGATCCGTCTTGGCGGAGATTACGCCAAGCTGGAGCGCCACCTGTTGCGCAACTTCAGAAAATATGCCCACCTCAGTGTCGTGGAGCGCGATTCGCTCTGGCACTGGCTCTCCGTTGCCCAGCACTTCGGGTTGCCCACCCGGATTCTCGACTGGACCTATTCACCTTTTGTCGCAATGCATTTTGCCACGGCCAACATCGACAAGTTCGATGTGGATGGAGTGATCTGGGCGGTCAATTATCTGAAGGCGCATGAGCTGTTGCCGCAATCCTTGAGGGACAGACTGGAGGAGGAGGGCGCGAATGTTATGACCCTGCAACTCATGAGTGAATCAATCAACTCGCTGAAAGATCTCGATGCGCTCGATGCCCAGACCGGCGAGAAAGTGGTGATATTCTTTGAGCCTCCTTCCATCGATGACAGGATCGTCAACCAGTTCGCGTTTTGTTCGGTCATGTCCGATCCCCGCCTGGTGCTGGACGATTGGCTGGAAACCCATCCTGTGAAGGCCCGGAAAATAATCATCCCGGCCTCTTTGAAGTGGGAGATTCGGGATAAGCTCGACCAGGCAAACGTGAACGAGCGGGTATTGTTCCCCGGCTTGGACGGTTTGAGCCGCTGGCTCAAGCGGCATTACAGTTCGAGTATGTAAAAAAACTGAGGTTTTTTCCGGTTTTGCCGAGGCCCCTTTCTGCGAGGGGCCTCGTTTTGTATCCCGGCAAGAATTTCTGCTGCAACGACCTGGCCGATACAACTGAAAGTTTCTTCCGGTTTTGTAATTGACATATAATTAGTGCTAACTTATTGTGGTGACGGCAAGCCATGAAAAAAACGTTCATGATACGAGGTTGGGGATATGAAGAGAATCATTGCAGCCATTGTGCTGGTTTTGTTTGCTGGCACGGCGGCATCGGCGGAAACGTCGGTGTGGAAAGCGCAAAAGGGCGCGTCAGTCATCTACCTGGGAGGCACCTGTCATGTGCTGCGGGAGACGGATTTCCCGCTGCCGCCGGAATTCGACAGGGCATACCGGGCCTCCGCAATCGTGGTGTTCGAGACCGATCTCGGCAAACTCGAGGAGCCGTCGACGCAGCAGAAAATGCTGGCGAAATCCATGTATACCGACGGCAGTACCATTGATCAGCACTTGTCGGCCCCGGCATTTGCCGAACTCAGCGAGTATTGCAAAGCCAACGGTATCCCCTTGGAGGCGTTGCGACAGTTCAAGCCGTCACTGGTGATGATAACGCTGACGTTCATGGAACTTTTGAAACAGGGTGTTTCGCAACAGGGTGTCGACCGGTTTTTCTACGACCTGGCGAAAAAAGACGGCAAAACGGTTCGGGGACTTGAAACGGTTGACCAGCAAATCGATTACGTAGTCTCGATGGGCGACGGCAATGAAGACGAATTTGTCACCTATGCGATCAGGGATATGGAAACCCTCAAGGAAAAGTACGGCAGCCTGGTAGACGCGTGGCGCAGGGGCGATACCAAAAAGCTGGAAGAAATCATGGTTGCCGAACTCAAGGCGCGCTGGCCGGAGCTTTACAAAAAGCTGATCACGGACCGTAACAGAAATTGGCTGTCCACGATCGACGGTTATCGGAAGACGCCGCAGACGGAATTCGTCCTGGTCGGTGCGGGCCACCTGGTTGGGCCGGACGGGATTATCGCAGCGCTGAAAAAGAAGGGCTATACGGTCGAAAAGCTGTAACCCGCGATCCGCTTGGCGGTTACTTTGTTGAATTCATTGAGGAGTCATGGTGAACGTACTGTTTGTTCATGGCATGGGTCGTTCCAGTCTTTCATGGGCGCCGACCCTGATACGGTTCCGCTCACGGGGAATCAAGCCATTTGTGTTCGGCTACAGTGTTGCGCGGCAGGACTTTTCCGCAATCGTGCGGCGGCTCGTCAAGGTGCTCATGGATGTTTCGAAGTTGGGCGATTACGCGCTAGTCGGCCATTCGCTGGGCGGCGTACTGCTGCGCGCTGCCTTGCACGAGTTGCCGGCCAAAACTTTGCCGCCGAAGCAGTTGTTTCTTCTGGGTTCTCCCGTTGTATCGTCACGGCTGGCACGGCAATTGAGCAAAAACAGGTTGTTTCGTGCGGTAACCTGCGATTGTGGCCATTTGCTGGGGTCGGATGAGAGGATGTCGTCGATTCCGGAAGCACACGTTCCGACGGTGGCAATCGCCGGGATCAGGGGGGTGCATGGCCGCTTGTCGCCGTTCGGTTCGGAGCCTAACGATGGCATCGTATCACTGGAAGAGGTGAGTGCGGGCGGCTTTGCCGAGGTACTCCAGGTACCAGTTGTGCACACATTCCTGCCTTCGAGTAAATGTGTCGCGGACATCATTCTCGACAGGGTTCTCGACATTAACTCCTGACTATCGTATCTGGTTTTCATCCGGCAACGGTTCTTTTTCGCCCAGGCTGTGTCAATCCGCGGGCTTGCTTGTGCGGCGTACCTGGCTACGCCGCCGCGCAACTCCTTGATTTTGACTCGTCCGGAGGACTCGCCCTACGGACAGCCTTGGCTGTTAACTTTTGCAGGCAAAAGTTTCTTGCCAGGACAAAAAATCCCTCGTTTCCGAATTGAAAAACAATAGTTTCAAATACGGGGGTTTCCGGATGGAAGCTATCTAGTTGATCATCAAGCAAACGCTATGAACAAAGGGAGGTTGCAATGAAGAAGCGTATGTTTTTCAGTGTCTTGATCGTGTCGATGCTGCTGGTTGTCGGAACTGCGGTTGCCGGACCGGACATCAAGCCCGGGCAATGGAAATTTACCACCAAAACAAAAATGCACGGGGCGCCCGGCATGCAGAATATGTCGGCAACCCATGTCCAGTGCATCACCCAACAAGAGCGTGTCCCCATGAGTCAGGATGCTTCTCAGGAGTGCCAGGTGTCGGACGTTGCCGTGAAAGGCAATACGGTGTCCTGGAAAATGGTTTGCGGCGGTGAGGGCGGCCGGATGGAGGGGACGGGCCAGGTCACCTATCTCGGTGACTCTATGGAGGGAACGATGCACCTGGTGATTGCCGACTCGAATATGCAGGTCTCCAACTACATTACCGGCCAGCGCATCGGTGACTGTAACGGACAGACCAGCACATCGACTGCACAGACCTCATCAGAGACACCAGCGGTACCCTCGGTGGTTGGAGAAACACTCGCCGAGGATGCCATCGATGTCGGTCAGGCCGCCAAGGATGAAGCCAAGCAGACCACCATCGATGGCGTTCGCGACGGGGTGCGGAGTTTGTTCCAAGGCCTGTTTGATTAGTGATTGTGCGGTAACTGTTTGCTCGTGCAGCGAGATAAAAAAACCTCTATGGTCTTCAGCATAGGGGTTTTTTTGTGGGCACGGTTTGCCGGAACCTGTTGCTCGCGGGTTCACACCGTCAGTATCCGGCAAAGGTCACTTCGCCATTACAGATGGTGTGGCGAACCGTCAACTTTTCGAATCCTTTGGTTGCGAGATCATTGACATTGTCCGACAGAATAACCAGGTCGGCCAGCATCCCTTCGCGAACCTGTCCCAGGATCTGCTCCTGGTATGTGGCATAGGCCGGATTGCTGGTAAAGGCCTCTGTCGCCTGCTGCAGGTCGAGACTTTGATCGGGCAGGTTGGCTTGCCAGATTTTTCGCGTGATGGCGTGTTCGATCCCTTGCAGGCAATTGCAGGAAACAATCGGCCAGTCGCTACCGAACAGCAGGGTGGAGCCGGATGCTATCAGGCTGCGCCAGGCAAAGGCGGTTGCCCATTCGGAGTTGGGCACCAGCGTATGCCAGAGGGTGGTCGGTTCCCGTTCATGCAGCGACTGCATGGAGGCGATGACGCCCATTTTTGCGAAGCGCGCAATGTCCTCCGGCCGGCACATTTCAATGTGTTCGATCCGATGTCGAATGGTATGGCCGCGTTGTTGGTCGAAGCCGGTATTGGCGGTTCTGGCCTGCTCTATTGCATCCAGCATGGCATGGACGGCGCCATCGCCGATACTGTGTGCCGCGACCTGCAGGCCTGACCGATCAGCCAGCCGGACGAGTTCCGTCAGATGATCCTGGCCAAACGCCGGAATGCCTGCCGAGGGCTTTTGATCCAGGCGGAAGGCAGTGTCCTTTTCAACCACGCCATCCATGAAGATCTTGACGGTGTTCATCGTAACCTTTCCGAACGGCAGGAGGGATTTGCCGCGGCATTCGGCCAGCCGTTCGGTCAGGCGATCCAGTTGCGGTTCGATATGCAGCCGCGATACTATATGATGAAATTCTTCGGCAATAGTTGTGAACAGGTCGTACGAGGGATGTAGCGGAATATGGGGATGGGAATCAAGCAGGGCGCGCAGCGATTTTCGGCGTAGATGACC
>JAQUHN010000045.1 GCA_028683555.1 Geobacteraceae bacterium
ATTCATGCTGAAAACAAGAAAGGTGGAAAGAAAACTGTCATCCAGCGCAGGCTGCCACGGGCCTTCCTGCCATGCACCGACCTGCCACGCTCCGTCCTGCCACGCGCCGTCCTGTCACGCTCCGGCATGCCATGCACCAGTCTAACTGTCGACAATAGCTTCCGGGCGGATCGACCATGACCGGTGATCCGCCTTTTTTTACCCAGCAGAAACGTCCCAACCAAACCTTGAAAGACTGGCACTACAGACCGTTTCCATTCGCAAACCCGAACCATAGTTGACCAGGCCGGGCCGTCCGTCACAACAATCGGAGGGAATCCGGCTACTCGGTCAGGGAATACCCGGAATCGGCCTGTCCTCCACTGTCAGTGGCGTGAGAAGCGGTGGCCAGCATCAACACCAGGGCCCACAGCACAAGAAAAATGGAAAGCACTACGTTTCCGGAGAAGATTCTATCGCGTACAGACATGTATTTTCCTCCCAAGCGGCCTGGTTCAAAATCGCCGCCAGGTATTTACCTAGTTATTTTTCTCTTTAAGGAACACCACAAAAGCACCGCTCCCCCCCATCTGCCTCGGAGCCGGAGCAAATTCAGCAACCATCTTTTTGCCCGTTTCCCGGAGCCAGGAAGCCACTGCACCCTGGAGCACCGGTTCCGCGGGCGAATTATTGCCCTTGCCGGTGATGACAAGGATTGCCTTCTGACCACGGTTATAGGCACCGGTTACAAACCGGCTCAGGCTTGTCAACGCCTCATCCCTGGTGAGACCATGCAGGTCCAGTTCCAGGTCGACCCTGATCGCGCCGGACTTCAGTTGACGCAAGCGGTTGGTCGCGATCGGCCGCAACGGCTCCACCTCGGGGAATTCATCGCGAAACGTAACATCCATGCCGGCAAGCGCGGAGAGGAACAGTTGCTGTTCTTCTTGATCCCGGCCACTACGGGTGTCTTCACTACGTATTGGCGGCGGCGCTTTTTTCCGCGGCGGCTCTTCGAGTCTTTTCACGCCTTCCACGTAGCGAAGAAAAAGATCGTTACCATCATCCTCTTCCACAGGCTTGACAGAAGGAGTTTCCTTCACGACAACCTTCTCCGGAGGATTGGCCGTCGCAACGGAGAAAGTCTTTAATCCTTTGAACGGAGAAGTTCCAAACTCTTTTCTTTTCTCTTCCTTTTTCCGGCTTTTCTTCATCGTTGCCCCTACTTATTCCTTTACAGCAATTGACACATCGATTCTCTGACGCCTGCTACTGTCCGTCATGGTTCCAGTATCGGCGGCAAGATCGAATTCACCCCTGGTTACTGCACTCAGGGTAGTGGAACTGAGCCCACTCTGCCGAAAAAATCGGACAATGGCTAGGGAACGCAACGTTGGCTCCCGCCAGGTTGTCTGCTGACGGGAAGGAATATCGGGCATGGAGCCTGGAATGGAATAAAATGCTTCGACACTGACATCGCGATCCTTGACATCTTTCAACATATCGGCAACTTTTCGAAGCAGCGATTTGCCCTGGGAAGACAACTCGGTATTCAAGCCCTCAAAAAGCGCCTTCTCCAAAATTACCAGAGTTACCGTACCACGCAACTCGGTTACTCGTACCTGACCATCGGCAATCTCATCTTTCATTCTCTCCAGAAAACTCTCATAGGTTCTGCTGACGGCGCGCACCTTATCATCCTGTAACCGGAAGAGTTTAGCCAGGTCCTCCCGCAATCGCCCCTTTTCTCTCTCAAGTTCCGCAACTAACTGATAGTGAGTTCCCGCTCCGTTGGAGATTGTCTGCTCAAGGCTTTTTCTCGTTGCCTCGAGTTCGTCCAGCTTGGTCCGAAGTCCGGCAATATCGGCCCGCAACACCTCGTTTCCTTTGACAAGTTCGGTATTTCTCCGCTGCATCTCCACAAGGTCCCGGGAAAGTCCGGCAACTTCTTCCACCTTTTTAGTATAGGTACCCTGGCTTACGCACCCGAATTGAGCCGAAAGAAGCATACAACTGAAGAAAACAGCGGTCCGTTTGACCATAGACACAATCCTTTACCGGAGAAAATATTCATCACTGCTACGCCTGAACTCTGTCGTCGGAATTGCCCGACAAAACTACCAATTGGGTCGTAAACTACCAGCAACTCAGGACAGAAAAGCAAAAGGCACTATCACCGCCGCCAGCACAAGAAGCGACGGCACCCAAAGAAGCCGGTACACCTTGTTGATATCCGCGTTGAAATATTCCCGCGTCAAGACCAGGCAAAGGTGCAGCGGCGACAACATGACCCCCGCAAATCCGCTGCCAAAAGCAAGGGCAAGCAGGCCCGGAAGTGGGGAAATGTCTCCCATGAGCGGCAAAAGGAGCGGAAAGGTTATGCCGACATAGGCAATGGTCAGTCCAGTCATAAAGCCGGCCAGAAACGGCAGAACAGTAACAATAAGAACAATCGGCAGCCCGCTGGCGGAAAGAAATTCGGAAATGCCGTTGAGCGAACCGGTGATCCGCAAGGTTTCCTGAAATACCAGAATACCCGCAACCATGAGAAGCATGCGTATCGACACGCTCTCACGAAGCGTTGTCCAAACGCGACCGGGAGAATACCGGTGCAGCACTAAAAGTGCCACAATCACGCCACTCATAGCAGGCACCGGACGAATCCCGACGACGATCACCAGTATCAGGATCAGCAGTATCGGTAAAAAGGCTACCAAAAAAGTGACCAGAGCCCGGCATTTTTCAGCCAGTGCATGGCCATCCGAACCCAGCGTCGGCCCGATTCCGGCAAAACAGAATAAAAACCCCCAGCCAACAACGGAAAGGGCAAACGGCGCATTTATAAGAGCCAGTTCGCGACAGGAAACATGGGCAATCCCCGCGGCAAGTATTATTCCGGGATAAAGGGGAGAAACATATTCCCATATATGGCGAAACCAATAATTGATAAAGGCCTTCCGCTCTGGGCTCACCGTGAGCGGAGCTGAGGCCTCGCCCACCATGGGTGCCGAAAAGACTGCTCCCCCGGGTGAAGGGAGGAGCCCGATCACCGCCGGCATTGTCGCCAGCACCAGACGGGAATCGGGAAGAAAAAGCGTAAGGCTCATCACCATCTTTTTCAGCGTCTCGGTCTTCCGCAGGATGTTCTCGACAATCATGGTCAGAACAAGGGTCGCGGTCATCTCAAAGGAATCGGGAGCCAGGATGGCTGTTCGCACCCCGTCGAGAAAATCCAACGGATGAGTACGGTAAAGCAACGCAAGGCAGAGTGAACCAGCCGCCATCACCGTTCCGAGAAAAACCCTTCTGCGCAGCAAAACAACAAGAACAACCAGTACTGCCAGTATTTTCAGAACGTCATGCATGCCCTCACCAATAACCGTGCATTTTATCAATGAGCAGCCGTAAAGTCAATGGACAGCACACCGAAACACAACGTTACATTCCATTGAAACAACGGGAGTAAATCGTCCGCCAAAGGACCAGCCGGCAGACCGGCGCACCATCACTCAGGAACCATGGAAACGATCGGGCTCGTCGCTTGCCAGCCCCTGTTGAGCCAGCGCCGATTCAACCCGCCGCACTTCCCTGAAAATCTCTTCACGACGCCCCTGCCGCTGAATGGCGGCCAGGCATCGAGGGTCGCGCAACACGTAGGCCAAACGAGACAACAACCGCAGATGGGATCGGCTGGTCGGAGCCACCACAGTAAACAGCGCATGAACCGGCTTACCGTCCAACGCCCCGAAGTCCACAGGGTGGTCAAGAAAACAGAGCGTAACAGTGGGGCGCGCAACATGCCGAACAACCGGCGACCGGGGATGGGGAGCGGCAATACCATCTGCTACCACCGTTGCGTCCATTTCCTCGCGAGCAATGAGTACCTGCAGCAGAAAATTCCGATCAACCTCTTCGGGCAGGCGAAGATGGGCAACGATGTCACCCAGAACCTCGTCACGGCTGGCACCCTCAATCCGATAGAAGATTCCGCCTGCCTCCAGAGCCTCCCGGAACAAAAGGTTCAAGTCACTGTCCCGCTCCGGCTCCACAAGAGTATCCGGCGCAACCCGGCAATGTTTCGAGGAAGCCCACTCCAACAACTCCGGCCGATTGAAGCGATATTGCTGGTTAACCCGGTAAAAGGGAATCGCCTCCCGTTTTATCCAGCGATAAATCGTTTTCTCGGAAACATTGAGTAGCGCAGCAACATCCTTCACTGTCAATTTCACCGGTCCTCCAGCAGATCGATGTCCAAACGATGAGACATTTTGGGACATATTTTCACCAGATGGGCTTTTTGTCAACAGTTTACTCGACAAGGAACATCTCTCCGACGAAAAGTATTTTTCACCCCCCAAATCTTTTATCAGCATAATTGGCCCAATAAGCCTCCCCCTGCAATTGCCTAAACATTTTCAAGGCGCAAAGCACTGCCTGTCGATGTAAGCATTTAACGTCAACCAGCACGGAATCCCTTAGCGAGCACTTCTGATTCAGACCCAGACGAGCCCTCCCCCACCCTCACCAACCGCACCCAATCAGGAAGGAGGAACAACGACCCGGAAATTATTGCGCCTTGCGAAAGCAACTTTCCCAAACCAGCCAGGCTGCAATCACCACAAAAATTGCAGACACATTAATCATGCCATAGTACACCATTAATTATTTGCTAAAGTTTATTATTTTTCTGTCGATAATAGTTACCACATTAGCAATTACAGTTTTTCGCGCACGATCGGTTCCTCAATACACAACGTAAGGCGGCACAAAAACCGACAATCCGCAACACGGCAACAAATCGAAATAGCACGAAGATTCCACCAGCGCACCCAAGATTTACTGTTCAACACTCGCAATTCAACGAAGGACTTTAATTTCACAAGGAGCAGAACATGGCGCTTTGCCTCATGATAGTTGATGACTCCGCCTCCATGCGACAAATGGTTTCCTTTACCCTGAAGGATGCCGGTTATGACGTTATTGCAGCATCCAACGGCAAAGACGCCCTGACAAAACTAGACGAAAAAAAGGTTTCCATGGTGATCACCGACCTGAACATGCCCGAGATGGATGGCATCGAACTGATTCGCCAACTGAGAAAGCTTCCCGGCCTGAAATTCACGCCTATTGTGATGCTCACCACGGAATCGCAGGACGAAAAGAAAATCGCGGGAAAAAGGGCTGGCGCCAGTGGCTGGATAGTCAAGCCGTTCAAACCTGCTCAACTGGTGGAGACGGTACGACGCCTCATCAAATAACCCAGTCGAAAAACGCTGCAACCCATACCTGAAACGACCGCTCAGCGGCAAAATCCAGGGTAAAGGAATATCCAATGAAACATACCTTCAGCCAATCAACAGAAGATGGCCTGCTTGCCTTGAGCGGTGAACTGCTCATTGAAAATTCGTCAGAACTGAAATCGGCCCTTTGTGAAGCCCTTGCAAGCAGTCCGAGACTGATCGTAGACCTCGGAAAGGTTACCGCGGCTGATATCTCCAGCCTCCAGTTGCTCTGCTCAGCCCACCGGTCGGCATCGTTAGCCGGCACAAGCTTTCGCATTGATCCGACTGGCGAGGTTATTCGCTCAATTGCAGAAAATGCCGGCTACAGTTGCCGAACCAAAGGATGCCGATTCGCTATCGGCATATGCCTGTGGGACCCGGAAGCACAACAAGCACGCGGCTGAGAAAGAGATCCAACAAGACAAAATCGGGAGCACTGATAATGCACAGGCAAGCATTCAGAGAAGAAGCATTCGAGTTACTAACTGAACTGGAAAATGCACTTCTTGAACTGGAAGAGAATCCCCATGATCAGGATCTGTTGGGCAGAAGTTTTCGCGCCATGCATACCATTAAAGGCTCCGGAGCCATGTTCGGCTATACGGCCATTGCCGAATTCACCCACGATATTGAAACCGTTTTCGATCAGATACGAAATGGTTCAACCAACATCAACCGGGAACTGATCGACAAAACGCTCCGGTCGTGCGACCTGATCCGCGTCATGCTTGACGATGAAACCGCGGTCAGTGAAAGTGAACGATCCGACCTGACGGATTATTTCCACAAACTAAATCAAAATAAGGCGGCAAAAGGTGTGAACACAAGTATTTCGCGGCCCTCTCCTGCCGACCAATCCACCGCCGAAACAGAGAAAATTTACCGCATCAGCTTCAAGCCGGCGCCAGATATTTTTTTCAGCGGAATAGACCCACTTGGCATGCTCAACGAGCTTCGCCTCTTGGGAACCTGCAGCATCGTGGCACATCTTGACCGGATCCCGCCCCTTGAAGACATTCAGCCTGACCACTGCTACACATACTGGGACGTAATCCTGACAACTACACGCGAAGAACACGCCATCAGGGATGTCTTTATTTTCATAGAGGATTCTTGCGAACTAAAAATAGAATGCATCGTAAAAATGGACAGTTTCGCTGACGAACAGGTCGAAAAAAGACTCGGTGAAATACTGGTGGAACGGGGAGAACTGACCGAGGAAAACATTGCCGGGATTCTGAAACAAAAAAAACGACTTGGTGAAATGCTGGTGGAAACAGGTTTAACGGTACCGTCGAAAGTTGCAGCGGCACTGGTTGAACAGCAGCAAGTTCGAGAAGTTCATCAAAAACGACAGACGACCGAAGCAGCGTCGAGCCTGCGGGTTCCGTCGGAAAAACTGGATACACTGGTTAACCTGGTAGGAGAACTGGTGACAGTACAGGCACGCCTGACCCAAACAGCTGCAGTTCGCAACGACCCGCAGCTGGCCAACATCGCGGAAGAAGTTGAGCGCCTCACCGCGGAACTGCGGGAAAGCACTCTCACCATCCGCATGATGCCGATCGGCACCTGCTTCAGCAAATTCCGGCGTCTGGTACGCGATCTCTCCGCGGAACTTGGAAAAGAAGTGGAGATGATAACCGACGGCGCTGAAACGGAACTCGACAAAACTGTCATCGAACGGCTCAACGACCCGCTGGTCCATATTATCAGAAACAGCCTCGATCACGGCATCGAACCGGCCGAGATTCGCGAGAGAATCGGCAAGCCCCGTCACGGAACTATCCGGATTTCGGCAAAACACTCTGGAGACAGTGTTGTGCTGACAATTCACGACGACGGAGCCGGTCTCGATGCGGCAGTTCTGCGCACCAAAGCCATCGACAGGAAGCTTATTCCGGCAAACGCCGAGCTGGCGGAAAGCGAACTTTTCCACTTGATATTCGCGGCCGGCTTCTCAACCGCGACAAAAGTAACCGGCATTTCCGGAAGAGGCGTCGGCATGGATGTGGTGAAAAAGGCAATCGATTCGCTTCGCGGCCAAATCTTCATCACCAGTAAAAATGGCCAAGGAACTACTATCACCATCAGACTTCCGCTTACCCTCGCAATAATAGAATCCCTGCTGGTAAAAATCCAGGACAGCAGCTTCGTCATGCCGCTCTCCGTTGTTGAGGAATGTGTCGAACTGAACCGTAGCGACAGTACCCGTGCTGCAGGTCGGTTATTGCCGATCCGAGGAACCCTGGTTCCCTATGTGCCGCTCAGGGAGAGATTCGGGTTATCGGGATCAGCTCCGCTCACGGAGCAGGTTGTTATTGCCAACGTCGAGGGTAAACGGATTGGTTTCGTCGTCGACCAAGTTATCGGCCAGCATCAGACCGTAATCAAATCACTGGGCACGGCGTACCGAAACGTAGCGGCAGTATCCGGAGCAACCATCCTTGGCGATGGATCGGTGGCAATGATTCTCGATATTCCCAAACTGATGATCGCCGAAGAAAATATCTGCATTTCCCCATAACAATCAAAAATCAATTTAAATGTCATAGCTATGCGAAATATCGAGTGTTGCAGCTTTATGATCACGATGGAACTGGTCAACCTGTTGAAGAATATATTCAATAAAAATTGGAGGCTAAAGTGATGAAGTTGAGAAATCTGAAAATTGGCGTGCGATTGAGCTTAGGCTTCGGTCTGATGATGGTACTGCTGCTTTCCCTATCATTAATCGGCATGAACAGCATGAAAGCAATCAACGAGCAACTGAATGAAATCGTCGATGTAAACTATCAAAAGATCAAGATGGCCAATGCCGTGAGCGGATCAATCAGCAAGCTGCTCTCGAACATGCAGCTGATGATGCTGAAGCAACAATCGGAGCGTTCGCTAATCATGCAGGAAATCGAGGATCAACGAACAAAATATGCGGAATCTATGGAAAACCTCGAAAAACTGGAACAGACCGACAAAGGCAAAGAGTTGATAACAAACGTTAAAACAGCCTTGTCCAATGCAAAAAAAGCTGACAACGAGGTAATCAGCTTTGCCCTAAACAACAACAACGAAGCCGCTATCACCCTCTTTAACAGGGAAGCCGATCCGCTCATCCAGAAGATATACGCAGCACTGACAGCCCTGGTTGCCTATCAGGAAGAAGGTATTGCCGCAAGCCACCTGGATGCCAATACGCTCTACAAGGAAACCAGAACACAAACGTTTGTCATAATCGCTTTTGCCCTGTTGCTGGGAATTTTTATCAGCTTTATCATTACGAGAAGTATCACCCTGCCCCTGAAAACCACGGTGGATATTTCCGACCGGCTGGCCAATGGGGACCTGAATGTTACCATCGACATCACCTCCAAGGATGAAACCGGTCAACTCCTTTCTGCCATGAAAAACATGGTAGAAAAACTCCGCGAAGTGGTGGTGAGCGTCAAAAGCGCTTCCGGCAATGTTGCGGCAGGAAGCCATGAACTCAGTACCAACTCGGAAGAAATGTCACAAGGAACAACCGAGCAGGCGGCAGCTGCAGAAGAGGCATCTTCTTCGATGGAGCAGATGTCGTCAAATATCAAGCATAACGCCGAAAATGCCCAGCAAACAGAAAGAATTGCCCTGAAGGCGGCCGAGGATGCCGAAGAAGGCGGTAAGGCTGTGGTGGACAGTGTAACGGCAATGAAAGAAATCGCCACCAAAATTACTATCATTGAAGAAATCGCCCGGCAAACAAATCTCCTCGCGCTCAATGCAGCAATCGAAGCGGCACGGGCCGGAGAACACGGCAAAGGGTTCGCGGTTGTTGCGTCGGAGGTCAGGAAACTGGCGGAGCGAAGCCAGTCAGCCGCTGCCGAGATTAGCGAACTATCCGCTTCGAGCGTGGGGATTGCTGAAAAAGCCGGCGAAATGCTGACAAAGATGGTACCTGACATTCAGAAAACTGCCGAACTGGTCCAGGAAATAAGCGCCGCATGCCGTGAACAGGATTCAGGTGCCGAACAGATCAACAAGGCGATCCAGCAGCTTGACCAGGTCATCCAGCAGAACGCTTCGGCGTCTGAAGAGATGGCGTCTACCGCTGAAGAGCTTTCCGGTCAGGCGGAACAATTGCAGACAATTATCAGCTTTTTCCATATCAACCAGGACGAGGTTTCCAACAACATCAATGGCAATGGACTTAGCGGCAACCAGGGTCTTCCCGGGAAAACACAACCTGTAAAACTCACCCAAGCCGCTTCAAACGGTTACGCAAACGGCTATGCAAAAGCGAAACCTGTTTCGGCAGGATTAAAAAAGACGGTTGCCGGATATTCCTACGATCTTCACCAAGGTGAAGACACAATGGACGCCAACTTCGAAAGATTCTGATCTTCCGCGCAGTCGAGTCGTCGCAAACATTCCGCTGGATTTCACCCCCCCCGGCACAACCTGTGATGCCAGACCCTGTTCCGGTCCAAAACATCGAGACACAACAAGCCGGGGGGAGCGAGAAGCGAAAGGCGGCAAACGGAATATCCAATCACAACACAACACCCGGAAAGGAGCGCAGCGGATGAGCAGCATATCACTTCCCCAAACAACCAGGTATCTGACGTTCAAGCTGGCCGACGAATTATACGCCGTAGACGTTGCAAATATTCGTGAAATACTGGATGTAACGGCCATAACCAAAGTGCCCATGACCCCGGCTTTCATGCAGGGAGTAATCAACCTGCGGGGCAGTGTGGTGCCGGTTATCGATTTGCGCCTGAAATTCGGCATTTCACCAACCGAATGCACCATGAACACGTGCATCATAGTCATGGAAGTAACCGTGCATGGAGAAACCGTCATTCTCGGCGCACTCGCTGATTCTGTCCAGGAAGTACTGGAACTGGAACCGGAACAGATTGAGCCCGCGCCTCGAATCGGTACAAAAATCGAATCCGGATTCATCAGAGGAGTTGGAAGGCATAACAACGATTTTCTGATGATACTTGCAGTAAATGAACTGTTTTCGTTCGACGACCTGGCCGGGGCTGCGGTACAGGCAGCAGTATGAAAAGTATGACAACCACCCTGTCACACCGCCGAAACAGTAGTGACGGCCAATTACGGCCCGGTCATCGCGCAGGCCCCCTGCTGCCCGAACGTGAGTTCATGCTCTTTAGTACTTTTATTACTGAGTACTGCGGGATAAAAGTGCCCCCCTCTAAAAAAACGATGATTGAGGCTCGACTCGCGAAAAGACTTCGGGCTCTCAAGCTCACCTCCTTCAGCGAATACGCGGACTACCTGTTCAGTCCGACCGGCATGGAGCGAGAGACCCCTCTGATGATTAATGTTGTGACCACCAACAAGACTGATTTTTTCCGTGAACCGGCCCATTTCGAATATCTGGCAAAGTGTGCTCTTCCCCGACTGGCGGAACTTCAATTGCGACGCCAGAGGGCAACCATCCATGCCTGGAGCGCAGGATGTTCAAGCGGCGAAGAAGCGTACACCCTGGCCATGGTTCTCAATGAGTTCACCGAAAAACATTGTAAGGCAGATTTCTCGATACTCGCAACCGATGTCTGTACAACGGTTTTGCAAAAAGGGAAGACCGGAATCTATGAAAAAGAGAAAATAGCCAGCATTAACCCAAACCTGAAGCACAAATATTTCATGAAAGGCAAGAACAACGCTTCGGAACTGTGCAGAATCGTGCCGGAACTAAGAGCAAAGGTTCAATTCCGGCACCTAAATTTCATGGCTGAAGAGTTCTGCATCAGCAAACCAATGGAAATCATTTTCTGCCGAAATGTACTTATCTATTTCGAACGTGCAACCCAGGAGTACCTTATCAACAGGTTCTGTGACCATCTCGTTCCCGGCGGGTATATTTTCCTGGGGCACGCGGAAACCCTGAACGGCATGGCAGTGCCTCTGAAGCAGGTTTCCTCTGCCATCTACCGCATAAACAGATAACCCGCGCGATACAACATATCTAGCCAGCTCCGGGCATACCCGGCAGTTGAAACTTCCCACCAAGCAGACAAGAGATCGCTTACCGTTTTTGACTGGACATATTTCTCACCTATGTCTCAGATATAGACACATACCCCACCTTTTTTCTTGTCATATTATTATACATCCACTCGTTTTACGCCAAAACAATACCTTAGTCATTGTTACTACTACGCAAAGAAAACATTAAGCCAACCGGAAGCAAACACTATCCGAAAATGTTCTGCAACATTCCGGATAGTTACCAAACCACCGAAAGATCCTCCTCACAAAGTCCAATCAATTAATATTGCTAAATAAATTCATTATTTATTCAGAAAAATAACTCAAGTTAGGGAAATTTCTGCCGATTGACTTATAGAAAGCAATTCAACCGCATTCTTTAACAAAACGGCAAGAACTCCAGCAGATGCCTGCCGAGGATCGGACTGGCATACATGCTCCCGGCGACAGATACCTTTAGCTTCTTTCATGGCAGGCACCCTGGCAACATTGACGCTAAAGGCTTGCCGTTTACCCGTGACACCCAGCAAAAAACGTTCAGTCGAAGATAGACTACGTATACGGACTATGCGTTCTCACAATAAAAAAAAGGAGCCATCATGGAGGTAATGGATAAGGAAAACCGTCAATATCTGACATTCAAACTCGAGCAGGAAACATTCGCGGTAGATGTTGCAAAGGTCAGGGAAATCCTCGATTTCGTCTCGATCACCAAGGTACCCCAAACACCAGACTTCATGCGTGGGGTCATTAACCTGCGCGGCAGTGTGGTACCAGTAGTTGACATGAAGCTGAAATTCGGCATGGAAGCTACAGAAAAAACTGTGAACACTTGCATCATTGTGCTGGAGGTTTTTTTCGAGAACGAAACGACCATTGTCGGCGCCCTGGCCGACTCCGTTCAGGAAGTAGTGGAGTTGGACCCTTCCCAGATCGAACCACCACCGCGTATCGGCATGAAACTCAGCATTGATTTCATAAAAGGCATGGGAAAGTTAAACGAAGAGTTCGTGATAATTCTAGACACCGACAGGATTTTCTCCTTCGACGAGACTGCCATGCTGGCCGAAATAGTCGATTCAAACGCGGCGTGACCCTGGCAAAGACTAGGAAAAAAACAAAGCAGGCAAGACCATACGCACTGTGCGACACAGTTTTGGCTTCTATTGCCGGTTTTCTACCAGTCAACCAAGCAGTAAACGACGTTGCAGAATATTCAACCAGTCTGAAAACATTGCGGGTGGGCTTCACCCCAGGAGAGGAAAAGTGAATAGCATGAATTATTTTAGTGATTTAAGTCTCAAGTCAAAACTGTACCTGGCATTCATCCTGGCAGCAGTGATAACCGGCCTGATTGGCGGTTTCGGCATCCTGCAGATGAACAACATGGGTGCTTCTATCGCAAAGACCCAGCAATATGAGGCATTGCCGGTCGCCGCGATCGGAAAAATGACTGCCGCACAGCAGCGGGAACTCACCGCTCTGAACACCATGCTGGCAGCAAAAAACCCTGCGGAAATCAAAGCAGCGACCGACTCACTCCAGCAGTTGGAGCAAGCCATTGCCGGCGATCTCTCGCTGCTGGAAAAAACCGCCGTTACCGCGCAGGAAAAAGGACAGATAGAACTCCTCAAGGATGCGCGCGCCGCCTTCTCCGCTCGTAAAGACGGCGCAATAAAGCTTGCGCTGCAAAACAACCTGCAAGAAGCAGCAAAGATCATCACTGCCCAGCAAACGACAAAGTCCACTACAGAATTTGCCGGTTCTTTACAGAAGCTCATGGAAGAGAAATCCATCCGGTTGGAAAAAGCCTTGACGGCACAAGGCACGCTGACCGGATCCTCAGGAAAATCTCTCATCGTGATAATCCTGGGAATGCTCCTTGCCGCCGCGCTCGGTGTTTTGATCAACAGGATCGTCCAGCGACAACTGGGAGACGATCCCAAGCATGTCGCTGAAATTGCCCGAAGCGTTGCGGCAGGCGATCTCTCCATGATAATCGATATGGAGGGCAAAGAAGCCGACAGCATTATCGGCTCCATGAATGAAATGATCCGCGCCATCAAGAGCCTGGTGGGAGATACCCATATGCTGGCGAACGCAGCTATGGCCGGCAATCTCAAGGCGCGGGCGGACGAAACGAAGCACAAGGGTGAATTCCAGCGGATCATCGTTGAAGTCAACGGCATGCTCGACGCAGCTCTGGAACCGGTTCACCACGCTGCGGAGCGCATCAGCCAACTGAGCCGCGGCGAAATTTTCGACGAGATTACCGAAGGGTACAACGGTGACTTCGCGGAACTGAAAGAAAGTCTCAACCGGATGAGAAATGCTCTCGAGGCGCTGCGACTCGATGTACGTGACGTCTGCATCTCCTCCTATGAAGGATACCTGGACAGAAGGGTTGACACGGAAAAACACGAGGGCTTCTTTTCCAAGGTTGCAGGCGGCATGAACAATATCTTTGAAAACTTGACAGCTCCGCTGAAAGTCTCTATGGATTACATCGGAAATATCAGCCGCGGAGAACTGCCGGAAAAAATATCCGAAGAATACCGTGGTGATTACAACAACATAAAAGAAAACATCAACGCCCTCGTCGACACCATGAGCGGGTTGCGCGGCGAACTGGGCAACCTGATCCAGGCCAGTAAGAACGGCGACCTCAGCGTCAAAGGCGATGTTGCAAAGTTCTCCGGCGAATGGGCCGACATGGTCAAGGGACTCAATGACCTAATTTATGGTTTCGGCGCACCACTCAGGGTTATTTCTTCCTACCTTGCCAAAATCAGCAAGGGCGAAATCCCGCCGAAAATCGTCAACAATTACAACGGCGCCTTCGACCAGATCAAGAACAACCTTAACAACTGTATCGATGGTTTGGGCGGCCTGGTGGAAGCAAACAATATCCTCCAGAAAATGGCAGTAAACGATCACTCCGCAAAAGTGGAAGGCTCTTATCTCGGCATTTACGCCGAGGTCGGCCAGGCAGTAAACGAGGTTCGCGAAAGGCTCCTGAACGCCACGGTGATTTCGAACAATATCGCCAAGGGCGACCTGAGCAATCTCGAAGTTCTCAGATCCATTAATAACGGCGCCGGAAAACGGTCGGACAACGATGAGTTCCTCCCTGCCCTGATCGGCATGATCGAGGCAATCAAGTCACTGACCGACGATACCCAGATGCTTGCCTCGGCAGCATTAAGCGGCAATTTCGAAAAACGTGCCGATGCTACGAAACACAATGGCGAGTATCGCACCATCGTCGAAGGGATCAACAAGACCCTCGACACGGTGGTTGAAAAGAACGTCTGGTACGAGGCCATCATCGACGCGGTGCCCTTCCCGATCCACGTCACCGATATGGATATGAACTGGACGTTCCTCAACAAACCGTTCGAAAAACTGCTGATGGAAGCCGGCCAGATCAAGGATCGCGACTCGGCCCTGGGACTGCCCTGCAGCAATGCCGCCGCCAACATCTGCAACAACGAAGGCTGCGGCATCAGACAGCTCAACAAGGGTGTCACCGAGAGTTACTTCGACTGGCACGGTTCCAAGTGCAAGCAGGACACATCCTACCTGCTCAACAAGCAAGGCGAGAAAATCGGCTACGTGGAGGTAGTCCAGGACCTCACCGCCATGATTTCGGCGAAGGATTACACCCAGGCAGAAGTCGATCGATTGGCCAACAACCTGCTGCTTCTGGCCGACGGCGACCTCAAGTTCGACCTGAACATAAAGGCAGCGGACCATTACACCAAGGAAGCCCACGACAATTTCAGCAAGATCAACAGCAGCCTGAGTGTCGTCAAAGACGCCGTTGGCGGGATGATCAAAGACACCGAAGATCTCGTGGAAGCAGCTCTTCACGGCCATTTCGACAAGCGGGCCGATGCTACGAAACATAACGGCGAGTATCGCACCATTGTCGAAGGGATCAACAAGACCCTCGACACGGTGGTTGAAAAGAACGTCTGGTACGAGGCCATCATCGACGCGGTGCCCTTCCCGATCCACGTCACCGACATGGATATGAACTGGACGTTCCTCAACAAACCGTTCGAGAAACTGCTGATGGGAGCCGGCCAGATCAAGGATCGCGATTCGGCTATTGGACTGCCCTGCAGCAATGCCGCCGCCAACATCTGTAACAACGAAGGCTGCGGTATCAAACAGCTTAACAAGGGTGTCACCGAGAGTTACTTCGACTGGCACGGATCCAAGTGCAAGCAGGACACGTCGTACCTGCTCAACAAACGCGGCGAAAAAATCGGTTACGTGGAGGTGGTTCAGGACCTCACCGCCATGATTTCGGCAAAGGATTACACCCAGGAAGAAGTCGACCGGTTGGCCAACAACCTGCTGCTCCTGGCCAAAGGCGACCTTGGTTTCGATCTGAACATCAAACCTGCCGACACCTACACCAAGGAAGCGCATGAAAACTTCGCCAAGATCAATAACAGCCTGAAAGAAGTGAAAACGGCAATGGCGGATATTGAAGGAATCGCCAAAGAGATCGCCGACGGCAACCTGATGGTTGCTGTCACGCCGCGTTCACCACAGGATGAACTCATGATGGCGCTTGCGACCATGGTTGAAAAACTGAGCGCAGTTGTCAATGACGTAAAGAGCGCGGCCGACAATGTTGCCGCGGGCAGCAAAGAGATGAGCGGCAATGCGGAACAGATGTCGCAGGGTGCCTCCGAGCAGGCTGCGGCGGCAGAAGAGGCATCGTCATCCATGGAACAGATGTCGGCAAATATCAGGCAGAACGCCGACAATGCAATTCAGACGGAAAAAATTGCCGTCAAGTCCTCGGAAGAAGCCAATGAAGGCGGCAAGGCAGTTGCTCAGACGGTTACGGCCATGAAGGAGATTGCCGACAAGATCAACATTGTCGAGGAAATTGCCCGCCAGACCAATATGCTGGCACTGAACGCCGCCATCGAAGCGGCCCGCGCCGGTGAACACGGCAAAGGCTTTGCCGTGGTTGCCGCCGAGGTTCGTAAACTGGCTGAGCGAAGCCAGGCCGCAGCCGGCGAAATCAGTGAACTGTCGGCAAGTAGCGTTGAGGTTGCCGAAAAAGCCGGCAACCTGCTGGCCAACATCCTGCCGAGCATCGAAAAAACCGCGGACCTTGTTAAGGAAATCACCGCGGCAAGCCGGGAGCAGGATTCCGGCGCAGAGCAGATCAACAAGGCCATCCAGCAGCTGGATCAGGTAATTCAGAAAAACGCCAGTGCCGCCGAGGAAATGTCCTCAACTGCTGAAGAACTCTCGGCCCAGGCAGTCCAACTGCAGGGCGCTGTCACCTTTTTCCGCACCGAAGAAACCCGCACCGCATCGCCAGCCCGGAAAGCGGTGTCGAAAAAACAGGACCAGCGTTATCAGGAAAGAGTTGCCACCAAGGCCGAAGCCAATGGCTATCATACCAGGAAAGCGGTAAATGAATCAGGCTTCAAACTTGAAATGGGTACGGACAACCTCGACGACGAATTCGAAAAGTTCTAACCCGATTTACTACAGCGATAGTAGAAGAAAAACAACGTAACAACGATTTCATACCGACAGGTTCCCCTCTGCTTCCTTCACGGGAAAGCAGGGGGGAACCGACAACTATTACAACGCAGGATTAATTGCCTATGATTTGTTCCGACAAAAAGCACTTTGCCCTTATTTGCATTTTCCTTCTGGCCGCAACCGCGCCCAGCCTGATCAGTAATTACGGCACGCGGCTCATCACTGCCGGCATAGTAGTTATTATCCTGGCAGTCCTCTCCCATCGCATGATTTCACGGTTCGGCAAATCCGCACTTCAGCAAGAAACAGTTGAAGACCTGCCAGTTCCGGATTCAACTACCGTGCCTCACAACGAATCCGTCCTGAAGCAGCTGTCCGCGAATCTGCAGGTATTCCCCGTGCTTGTCAATCAATTGGAGACCGTGATCCAAGAGACCGAAAATGCAGTTCTTGAAATTGGCGAGAGGTTCATGGAAATCGTATCCCGAGCCAGGGGACAGGCATCACGGTCGGCAAACGCCTTCGCCGATTTTGCCGGGAGCAGCGAACAGAACGGCAGCCCCCTCATCGAACAGAGCAAGACAGCACTCTCCGCAGTGATCGGCAACTTACGCAAAGTAAGTGATGTTGCCCGCCATACGCTGGTGAATATGCGTAATGCCACTGATACCATGGGCAACATACGGGACGTAGTTCTGGAAATAGAGTATATTGCCGACCAGACCAATCTCCTGGCGCTCAATGCGTCCATCGAAGCGGCCCGTGCCGGCGACCAAGGTAGGGGTTTCGCCGTAGTCGCCGATGAAGTCCGGAAGCTTTCTGCCCGTTCGACAACGGCAGCGTCCCAAATCGGCAAGCTGATCCGCACCGTCGAATCAGACATCCAGGGGATGTACGAGGAAACGGAAGGAAATGCCGGGCGAACAGAAAAACTTTCCCGGGAATCCGAATCAATCATCAATGAAACGATGGACAGCCTCAATAAATCCATGATGCATGCCAAAGAAGAACTTGACGGCCTGGCAAAGGACACCGATTCGCTCGCCCAGGACATCAGCGGCATTGTAATTTCCATGCAGTTCCAGGACATAACCCGCCAGAAAATAGAACATGTGATCGAGCCACTCCGCACGATCAGCGGCAACCATCAAAGGATGTCGGCGCTGCTTAGTGGTGAGGAGGCAGCATCCGATGCAAGCCATCAGCCTGACGACATGTCCTGGATGGAGAACATGTACACCATGGAATCGGAAAGGCAGATAATGAAAGACACCCTTTCCCACTCTGAGCCGGAAATATGGTAAAAAACGACCACCCCGTTATGAAACAGTAAGGAGATAGATACAATGGCTCACACCCTATTAATTGTTGACGATTCAGCTTCGATGCGACAGATGGTGTCCTTCACCCTGAAGGACGCCGGATACGAGGTTATCTCGGCCAATAACGGCAAAGACGCACTGGCAAAAATCAACAACGCTAAAATCTCAATGGTGATCACCGATCTGAATATGCCGGAAATGGATGGGATCGAACTGATTCGCCAACTGAGAGGCCTTCCCGGCTTCAAGTTCACGCCGATTGTAATGCTCACCACGGAATCACAGGATTCCAAGAAAATGGCCGGAAAACAAGCCGGAGCCAGTGGCTGGATCGTAAAACCTTTCAAGCCGCAACAATTGCTCGATACGATAAAGAAATTCGTAAAATAGTCCTAAACAGTGCAGTGGTTCCGGGCTCCCCCTGCACACGACCAAACCCGCATTTCCTTTGCAGGGTCGATTCCTGGACCTGTCCCACCCGGACTTTGCGTCCCCATCGCCTGCTTCGCCAGAGAGGCGTCTCCGCTGCTACGGCGAACGCTCCCTGAGGAACGGGAACGACATGCGGCGTGTCTTTACACCAGAAAACAGGACGTATTTACCGTTTACCGGGAGAAGTTATGAACTGCAATCTTGAACAGTCAGAAGAAATAGCGGAAATTATCATCTCGGGCAGCATGTCCATCGAAGACGCAGCCAACCTGAGGAACGTCCTGGCCAGCGCCATAGCCGGTTCATGCCGCATTGAAATTGATCTGACTGCAGCTGACACAACGGACATTTCCTGTCTCCAGGTAATCTGTTCCGCCCACCGGGCAGCAGTGCAACTGGGCAAGCAACTTACACTGCGAGGGACGGAAGAATCCCTGATCAAGTGCCTTGAGGACGCCGGCTTTCCCCGGCATACCGGTTGCCAACAGCAAAATGGCATCGCCTGCCTGTGGCAGGAACGTCAAAGAAACTGACGCATCCGAAGCTTCAAGCACAAACGAAGGACTAGAACGGAAAGGGTTTACCATGGATATGGCACAAGTGCACAGGGAAGCATTCAGAGAGGAAGCTCACGAACTGCTGACAGAGCTAGAATCTGCGCTTCTGGAACTGGAAGAAAACCCGGTCGACGCAAACCTGATCGGGTGCGCTTTCCGCGCCATGCATACTATCAAGGGATCTGGGGCCATGTTTGGTTTCTACGAAGTTGCCGAACTCACCCACGAAGTTGAAACTGTTTTCGACCAGGTACGCAACGGCAGCACCAGCGTAACGAAAGATCTCATCGACAAGACGTTAAAGGCCGGAGATCTCATCCGTTGCCTGCTTTCAAGCAACGGTGCAGTGGATGAATCGGAACGCCAGCAACTGATCAGCACGTTCCGCCAGATGGCCGCTCCGCCTGAAGATAAACCGGTGCATGTCGGCAGCGATAATCCCGCTGGCGCCTTGCGAGAAAGCGAAGAAGACGAAAAGCTCTACCGCATCAGGTTCAGGCCCTCACCCGACATATTTCTCACCGGAACCGACCCATTGCTGCTCCTCAAGGAGCTACGCGACCTGGGCAAGTGCCGCATTATCGCCCACCTCTGCGACATCCCGTCCCTCGACAGCATGGATCCGGAACGCTGCTATACTTATTGGGATATAATCCTCTCCACGGCAAAGGGGATAAACGCCATAAAGGATGTTTTCATCTTCGTAGAAGAGGACAGCGAGATCCACATTACGATAATCGATGACTCCGGCAACTCTATCGATAAGCCGATCTACAAGAAGCTCGGCGAAATACTGGTGGAACGTGGCGACCTGACAACGGAAGACATGGAACAGGTGCTGCAAAAGAAAAAGCTCTTTGGTGAAATACTGGTTGAGTCGGGCCTCGCCGATCCATCGAAGGTGGAAGCAGCACTGGTGGAACAACAGCAGATTCGCGAAGCACAGCAGAAACGCCAGATGTCCGCTGCGGCTGCCAGCATCCGCGTCCCGTCGGAAAAACTCGACACACTGGTAAACCTTGTCGGCGAACTGGTAACAGTTCAGGCTCGCCTCTCCCAGACGGCGGGACTGCGCAACGACACGCACCTATTGCAAATTGCGGAAGAAGTGGAACGCCTCACCTCGGAACTGCGGGACAGTACCCTCAATATCCGCATGATGCCCATCGGCAGTACTTTCAGCAAATTCAAGCGACTGGTACGCGACCTTTCCCAGCAGTTGGAAAAGGAAGTGGAAATGGTCACTGAAGGAGCCGGCACCGAACTCGACAAAACAGTTATTGAACGACTCAACGACCCACTGGTCCATATCATCAGGAACAGCATCGACCACGGTATTGAATCTCCCGAAACACGTCAGGCCGCCGGCAAACCCCGGCAGGGAACGGTGCACCTGACAGCCGAACATTCCGGGGACAGCGTTATCCTTACCATCAGGGACGACGGTGCTGGACTGGATAAGAATGCGATCCGGGCAAAAGCGATCGAAAAAAAGCTCATCCTCGAGTCAGCAGAACTGAGCGATCGGGAACTGTTCGCGCTCATCTTTGCGCCTGGATTCTCCACCGCCAAGAAGATAACCGGCGTTTCCGGTCGCGGCGTCGGCATGGATGTGGTAAAACAATCTATCGAGGCACTCCGCGGAACAATTGATATCACCAGCCAGAAAGGGGAAGGAACGACGATTACCATCAAACTGCCCCTGACCCTGGCAATAATCGAAAGCCTGATGGTAAAAATCGGCGACGAGTATTTTGTCATGCCCCTTTCCCTGGTGGAGGAATGCGTCGAACTGACCAGTAACGATATAGAACGGGCACATGGCAGAAACCTGGCCAATGTGCGAGGTAGCATGATCCCGTACATCCCGCTGCGACAACGATTCCTCTTGGGCGACAAAGACCCTGCCATCCAGCATGTCGTGGTCACCGAAGTGGCAGGCGAACGTATCGGGCTGCTCGTCGATTCGGTTATCGGGGAACACCAGACGGTGATCAAGTCTCTCGGCAGGATGTATCGCGATGTCCAGGGACTCTCGGGAGCCACCATTTTAGGGGATGGTTCCGTTGCCTTGATCCTTGACGTGCCACAACTTGTTCAGTGGGGATAAGGGACGGAGAACAACACATGCACGAAACAATCAAAACTCGCTCCGGACAGTCAGGCAAGAAATCAGCCGGCATGAGCATGCGTGAATTCAGTCTTTTTAGTCAGTTTATCGAAAAGACCTGCGGCATACGGATGCCGGACGCAAAGAAGTTCATGCTTGAATCGCGGTTGCAGAAACGACTGCGGCTTCATGATCTCACCTCGTTCCGGGAATACTACGACTACCTGATCAGCCCGCGCGGTATGCGTGAAGAACTGATCGACATGATAGACGTGGTTACTACCAATAAAACCGACTTTTTTCGCGAAGCATCCCATTTCTCCTATCTGACCGATTCGGTGCTGCCGCAGATTCCACAGGACGAACTTCTGAACGGCATCGCCATCTGGAGCGCCGGGTGTTCAAGTGGCGAGGAACCCTATACTCTTGCCATGGTGC